>JAZFUH010000001.1:0-4487 GCA_036447125.1 Acidimicrobiia bacterium
ATGCCGGTATCGATCTCATCGAATGCGACAATGTCGGCGTCGGCTCCCCCACAAGCAAGCGTCAGACCAAGAACAAGGCGACTCAACTCGCCGCCGGATGCGATCGATGAGATCGGACCGGGAACAAGGGCAGCGTCAGAGGCGAACATGACCGTTGCCACATCGGCCCCGAATCGCGACGGTGTCGCGGCGACGAGTGTGATGTCGACAATCGGCGTCTCGAACCCAAGTTCCTTCAAGTGAGATGCTGCCTCCGTCGCAATTCGTGCTGCTGCGCTCTGTCTGGCAGCCCGTAGCGCGGTGCCCTGCATGTGGAGTTCATCAGTTGAAGCTTTGAGTCTGTCGGCGATATCGTCTGCAGACTCCAGCAGCTCTGTCAGCTCAGCCTCGCGCACGGTCGCATTCTTCTGAAAGGTGAGGATCGCCTCGAGGGAGTCCCCATACTTTCTCTTCAGTGAGGAGAGCAGCGCAACGCGCTCCTCCGTGTTCTGCAATTCGGCAGGGTCAACCTCGAGGTCGGATGCGTACCGAGCAACTTCTGCACCGATGTCCGATACCAGCGTCAGGACATCCGAAACCTGCGTCGCCAGGTCGGTAAGGGAGTCATCGAGATCCGCGGCTCCCGCGATGGCTCGAGCAGCCACGGCGATTTGAGCGCCTGCGCCGTCCTCGCCGAGCCCGGTGAGCGCCGTGGCGACCGCGGTGGCCAGAGCCTCGGAATTGCGGAGTCTGTTCGCTCGGTCCCGGAGCTGCTGCTCATCTCCGGGTTCGAAACCCGCCTCCGTGATCTCCAAAACCTGGAATCGCACCGTTTCGAGCTCCCTGGCAAGAACCCGCTGATCAGATCCGAGCAGGTCAGCTTCCGATCGGATCGACTCATAGGCACTCCAGGCAGCGTCATACCTTCTTCGCTGTTCGCGCTCCGGTCCGCTGAGTGCGTTGTCGAGCAGTCGGCGAACACCGTTGGCGGTTGTGATGGTGTGTTGGTCGTGCTGGCCTACGATCGAGATCTGTGGGCCGATGACTTCACGCAGGGCTGATGCGGTCGTGATGGCGCCGTCGAGGTATGCCTTGGACCTGGTCGGGGTTACGACCCTTCTCACAACCTGCTCCTCCCTGCCGACGAACCGAGCAGAAATGTCCGCCTGGTCTCCGTGGGGCCCTATGAGGCCCTTTGGTGCCTGTTCCCCGACCAGGAGTCTGAGCGCCCCAAGCATCACCGTTTTTCCGGCACCCGTCTCGCCTGTGATGACCGTCAGCCCGGGACCAGGTTCGAGGGAGGCTCTGGGAATCAGTCCAAGATTGGAGACGACGACCTCTTCAAGCATGGTCGAGCCCGAAGTGCTCCCGAACAGCCTGGGGAAACGGATGCCTACCAAGCGTGAGGAACTCCACGGTGGCATCGGCGCGTCGGATCGTGATCGGTTCTTCGGGCGCGACGGTGCACAGCTCTCTGCCGTCGACGTTGATACGAGCAGGTCTATCGCCAACGACCGAGAGCGTCACAACAGCATCGGGGGCAAGAACGATGGATCTCGTGAGAAGGCTGTGCGGTGCTATCGGTGTCAGAATCAATGCGTCGAGGCTCGAGTCCACGATGGGTCCACCCGCCGAAAGGGAGTACGCCGTCGAGCCGAGGGGTGATGCAACGATCATGCCATCGGTCCGATAAGTTGCCAGGGGCCTGTTGTTCACCTCCACGGCCACTTCGATGATTCTCTGGCTGATGATCTTCTCGACGACTATGTCGTTGATCGCCGTAGCCGAAGCGCCAGACGTCGAGACAGAGAGAATGCTGTGGCGTCTTGTCTTGAATTGGTCTCCACCGATCACCGATGCAAGGTCGGCGACTTCGTCCTCAGCAAACTCGGCAAGGTACCCGACTCTCCCGACGTTCACGCCGCACACGGGGATGTCAAGCTCAACAGCGATGGCCGCGGCCTCCAGAACGGTCCCATCCCCACCGATGGCGACGACAGCACGTGGGGCATCTCCGTCGATCGCGACATCTTGCTCGGAGAGCAGGCTTACAAGCCTGTCGGCCGTTTCAACTGCTCTGGGATTGTCGTCACGCACGACGAGTCTGACCTGGTTCACGACGACTTCCCACTGAGAGTTGATTCGATCGTATCGGATGTGACAGTACCGTGCCCGTGCCTGAAGCAGGCAACGTATTCAACGTTTCCTCCGGTGCCGGTTATCGGCGACTCGATAAGACCGACGCAACCGAGTCCGATCTCATCGAACGATGTCACGACTTCGGTCAATACTTCCCTTCTGACGGAGGGGTCGCGGACGATTCCGCCTCTCCCGATGCGCGAACGCCCCGCTTCGAACTGTGGCTTGATCAGGAGGATCCACGTCGCGCCTTGATCTCCGAGGTCGGCGAGCTGCTGACGAACCGTCCTCAGCGAGATGAATGACAGGTCCGAAACGATGATGTCGAACGGTGATCCGAGGGCTGCAGGGTCGGCCGTTCTGATGTTGGTGTGCTCTATGACCGTCACCCGCTCGTCGCTCCTGATGCGCCAGTGCAACTGGCCGTGGCCAACGTCCAGAGCAGAGACCGTTGCGGCGCCACGCGTGAGTAGACAGTCGGTGAATCCACCCGTGGACGCACCAACATCGATCGCACTGACACCTCTGACGTCGACATCGAATGCATCGAGGGCAGCGTCCAGCTTTCGGCCTGCCCTGCTCACGAACGGCTCAGGTCTTGCAACGAGATGGACGGGTTCCTCCGGAGCGACAAGGGTCGAAGCCTTCGGTTGCGTATTGGTGCCAACCCGGACGAGACCAGCGTCTATGGCCCGTTTCGCCTCTGTGCGACTCTCGACCAGTTTGCGGCGGACCAGCTCAGCATCGAGTCTTCGACGAGTCAGGACGTGTCCTCATCATCGGCCTCAGGCGAGGTCCCTGTCTCATCCAGTTCTCGCTGGAGACCGGCCGCAATACCTTCGGCGATGTCGGGTGCGTCGGCCGGGTCGACCGAGACAAGAGCGTCAGATGCCGGTTGGTCGTCTTCGGCGGGATCGGGGAGTCGGTGTTCACTCATACATGCATTATCCCTCATCGAGGATCAAGAGCCAGAATCCCTCTGAGATCCGCAATCGATTCAACCACCCGATCCGGAGTGAACCGCTCAGGGACATCGCGGAGACTCGCCGTCACGCCGCTCAACGTAAGCACGGATTCCCAACCGGATGCCAGTGCGAACGCGACATCGGTCTCCGGCCTGTCTCCAACCATGATGATCCGATCCGCACGGGCTCTCTGGTTGATCAGCTCGTACATCGGCCGTTCGGGCTTCCCACACGTGACATACGTCCGGCCTGAATCTTCGACGATGGCGGCAACGATCACTCCCGTCCCGGGCACCTCGCCTCGCGGAGTCGGGAACGTTGCGTCGGTGTTCGTCGCGACCAACACCGCGTCCTGGTTGACTGCTCGGGAGGCCCTTTCGATCTTCTCGTGTGTCAGGAGAGGATCAAAGCCAACGACCACGGCATCAACGTTCTCGCTGTTCGTGACCACGATCCCTTCAGCTCGAAGGGTCTCCACGAGCTCCCGAGATCCGATCACGTATGCTGACTCCAGCCCGTTTGCGACGAGATATGAGGTTGCGGCCATTCCCGATGTGACGATCGACCGGGGATCCACGTCCACACCGACCTGATCCCGCAGCAACCTGGAAACCGATTCCGGGGTCTTCGTGGAATTGTTGGTGGCATACAGCAGTTGCCAGCCACATGTGGTCAACGTGGAAATCGTCGCTGCTGCGCCTTCGATCGGCGATGAGCCCAGATAGACGACACCGTCGAGATCGAACACGATCGTCCCGGCGGCCCGGGTCTCCCATTGGTGATTCGGGGTCGTCATGGGCGAATCTTCACACACTGCTAATCGATGGCTCGCACACGCTCTGAGAACGCTGTGATCACAGAGCCAAGGAACCTGGTTGTCTTTCTTACGGACGACGTCGAGACCTTCTCGTCGACACCATGGAACATCGCGAGCATTTCGGAGAACGAGATCGTGTCGTCGAATAGCCCAACTCCGTATGCAGGAATCCCGCGCTCACGGAAGAAGCGCGCGTCCGTCGTCACGGGGGTGAGCGTCGGCGCCAACTGTCTCGATCCGAGGTGGATCTCCGCAGCGTCGCCGATCGCGTCCCAGAGGAGGCCCTGTACAGGAGAGCTGTTTGCCTCCATGTCGAGAACAGGCTCGAGCTCCAGATCTTCGAAGAGGTCGGGGCCGAGCACCTTGCGAAGATGGTCTTCGAGATCGGCCAGGTCCTGGCCGGGAAGGAGGCGAATGTCGATGTCTCCTTGTGCACCGTCAGGAATCATGTTCACCTTGGTGCCACCGGTGAGTACGTTCGGTGACAGTGTCATGTGGGTGCATGCATGGATCCATCGGGCGAGCGTCGGGTCGCCCTCAGCGACAAGGTCGATGGCTTCATCGATCTTGTCCTCGTCCATGAGCAT
>JAZFUH010000002.1:0-2881 GCA_036447125.1 Acidimicrobiia bacterium
CCGCAGGTCGCCAAGCACCTCAGCAACCTCACCCCGGATGGGGTCCGCTGTGTAGAAGGATTCAGTGGGTGGGCTGACCGCACCGGTAACACCTGTTGTGAACATGCGAACATACTCGACGTCGATCGACGTCACATCGTCGATGTCGCGCAGTGCTTCGCCCCATGGGACCCACTCGCGATAGAACGCCAGATACGGCATTCCCATCCCCTCGAGCATGTCCGCGCCCGCCATGAGGTCGAGGAGTCGCTCGGGTTGCGGCGGAAGGAATGCAGCCGAAAAGATCCGGTACATGCCCTGACGAAAACGTGCCAAATCCTCGACTATCTCAGGGAACTCGCTCACTCCCTACTCGTCGCCCTTGTACACGCTATAAAAGATTCCTGAGGAGAATGCAACAACGAGTCCGAGCACAAAGATTCCTGCCGCAAACGGCACGACCGGGTTGCTGCATTCGACGGACGTATTACACGCCGGCGTCGCGAGGAACACATAGCTTACAACCATGAGCGCGGCTCCAATGAGAACCATCAAGGTTGTGATGATCGTTTTCGTTTTCATTCTGCCTCCTCGAGTGGGACGATCGGGAATACCTTCATGAAACCTCCGATCATGAAGGCACCAAGCGCGAAGAGTCCAAAGACGACAGCCCACTCGACCCAGTTTGGCGCGTAGCTGCCGACCGGATACGGAAGGAGTTGTCCGTGCGTCTGGCTCGGCACGACGATGAGGTAGCGCTTTGCAACCGCTCCGATGTTGACGAGAACACCTGTGGCGACGATCAGACCGATCGACCACTCTCGCGTCAGTGCCTGCCAAATGAGCAGCAGTGCTGCACCGACGAGGGAGAGGATCGCTCCCCAGAAGATCCATGCGTACGTTCCGCTCAGCAGTGCCTCGGACAGGCCCTGCTCCGTTGCGCCCGGTTGGTACGTGATCGTCAGAATCTCGACGGCGGTGAAGTACAGGTACGTCACCAGGAGCCCGAGGAGCAGCTTCCCCAGCCAGGCGAACGCATCGATCGTGATTCGATCCTTGGTGTGCGTGGCAACGCGGACGATGGCGGCAAGCATGATCAGGTTGCCGATTCCCGAGACGCCTGCCAATACGACGAAGCCGGGTGCCTGTAACGTGCCGAACCAGCCTGGTCGCCCGGCCTGTAACCCGAACACGAACCCGACGGTTGAGTGTGCAATCACAAGCAGCGGAAGAATGGCCACGGCGAGCCAGAACGTCACCCGCCGGTCGATTTTTCGCTGGTCCGACGTGTCTTTGTACCCAGCAGCGAGGAATCGATACAGACCTTGGAATCGTGATGGCCGGCCGGCTAGACTCGCCGCGTCTTTTCGGCTCGTGACGTAGAGATACACCAGGCTCGCGAACAGGTATCCCGCGACCACCATGGTGAACGTTCCGAAGAACGGCGATTGCGGTCGTCCGAGTTTGACGAGATTGACGATCGCTCGCCATGGGTGTTCGAGATCGGCGAGGATCGCCAGCGCACCAAGGATCAGTGCAACGACGGTGAGCAGCTCTCCGATGCGAGCGACTGGTTCGAGTTTCTCGATCCTGAATATCCGGATCATGGCCGCGACCGTGATACCCGCAAAGCTCACGCCGATGAAGTACACGTAATACGCCACATACAGGCCCCACGTGGCACCAGCCATCGTTCCGAGTCCACGAAGACCGGTGACTACGAGCCCGTTGTTCACCTGGAGCAGGTAGGCGTAGAAGCCGAACGCGGTGATGACGATCATCGCGACGAAGAACAGAATCCAGGTGGGAGTCAACCTCCCCACCCCCTGTGGCAGTCCGGTGTCGCGGGTCGGTTGTCTCTGGGGCATGGCTTCTGTGGTCACCACCGCACCTCCGTCAATGGTCGTTCGATCTCGCGAGTCTCGGGTTCCGGTGGTCTCCCACCGACATAGATGACACTCGGGTCGGTTCCGAGTTCGTTGAGCAACTTGAACGTGGAGCGGTTGCGTACATACACAGAGATGGGACTGTTGACGTCCTCGATGTCACCGAAGTGGAGTGCGCGAACCGGGCACACGTCCACACACGCCGGCTCAAGGCCCTTGTCGACGCGTTGGACACAGAATGTGCACTTCTCCATCACACCAACCATGTGGGCGCTTCCGGCGGTGAGCCGCTGCTCCTCTCCCTGGAGTTGGTCGAGGTCGGGATTCTTGTACGGCGGGGTCAGGCCACCGGTCAGAGAGACAAGATCGGCATCCTGGGAGTCGGTGCCATAGTCCGCGAAGGCTTTGTCGGGAGTTCGCCAGTTGTAGTAGTTGACCCCGTATGGGCAGGCGACCTCGCAGTACCGACAGCCGATGCAGCGTTCTGCGTCCGTGAGCACGATCCCGTCGTCCCTGCGAAACCGTGCTCCCACAGGACATACTTTGACGCACGGCGGATTGTTGCAGTGCTGGCACGGTCTGGGGAGGAACGATTGTTTCGTATCCGGGTACTCCCCGGTCTCGGTTCGGTATACATACATCCAGAAGACTGCCTGGGGTGTGTTGTTCTCGATCTTGCAGGCCTCCATGCACGCTCGGCACCCCTGGCACCGGTCCAGATCCACGGCCATTGCGTACTTAGTCATCAGGCATCACCGCCCTTCGTGACTTTGACTTTCACGTGGAATGACTGGTCGGCCGTGCAGGCCATGTAGCCCTCACCGGTATAGAAGATCTCGTTCGGTGACGGCCCGAGGCCTTTGTTGCGGTCCGGGCTCCAGCCCCCGAAGTGATGCGGCATCCCGACCACGTCCGGACGGAATCCCGATGTCAGCGCCACGACCGTGCGAAGTTGCCTTGTCTCGCCTGTCACGGCGTTATGCGACTCGACGATCACCTCGTCGCCCTCCTCGATG
>JAZFUH010000003.1:0-4899 GCA_036447125.1 Acidimicrobiia bacterium
TCTCTATCTGGCAGGGTCAGAGATGCTGGCGACATATCCGCTTGTTCCTCTCTGGCAGAGCCATGGTGCAGGAATCGCCATGTTCTCGGTACGCGGCATGATCGACATCGGTATCAACATGGATCGAGATCTCATAGAGGATACGAGTCTCCTTGCCGATTACATGTGGCGCTCCTTCGAGGAACTGAAGGATGCGAAACCCCTGGAGAAGAAGAAGGCGAAGAAACTACCGCCAATGGGCATGCCATAGCTACCCAAAGAACGTCTGGGCCGTTGCGTACAGGTCTTCGGGTACACCGCGGACTCCTGAAGTGGCCTCGGAGAGGGGTACAGGTACCATCTCGGTTCCGCGAACCGCAACCATCACACCTGAGAGGTCGTCAAGGGCGAAATCTGCCGCGGTGACACCCATGCGTGATGCAAGCACCCTGTCGGAGGCAACGGGCGTCCCGCCGCGCTGGATGTGCCCGAGAATCGAGACCCTCGTCTCGAACCGGGTGCGGTCTTCGATGGCAGCAGCCACCGAGTATCCGACACCGCCAAGCCGGTCGAATCCGAATGCGTCTTTCTTCACCTCTCCGGGTTCGTAGCCAGGTGGTGGATGGATTCCTTCCGCGACGACGACGATGGAGTATTTGTGGCCCGCTCGGTGCCTCTTTCTGAGCACATCGACAACATGATCGATGTCGTAGGGGTACTCGGGTATCAAGATGTAGTCAGCCCCACCGGCAAGTCCGGTGTGTGCGGCTATCCAACCCTTCGTTCGCCCCATCACCTCAACGACGATGACCCTGTTGTGGGCCTCGGCGGTCGTCGCAAGTCGATCAACGGCGTCGGTTGCTATCTGTACTGCCGTCTCGAACCCGAACGTGATGTCCGTTCCACAGATGTCATTGTCGATTGTCTTCGGTACACCGATAACCCTGAGTCCCTCCTCAGCGAGTTGCATCGCGGACCGCAAGGTTCCATCCCCGCCAACGACGATGATCCTGTCGATGCCGTTGCGCGAAATCGTTCCCTGCAGGCTCGCAAGCCCGTCGCCGTGAACATATGGGTCCATTCGCGACGTACCGAGAATGGTGCCACCTCGCCCAAGGATTCCGCGCACCTTGTCCCGGTCAAGAGGCGTGGTGTGATCCTTCATGAGACCTTCCCACCCGTTGAGGATCCCGAGAACCTCGCTGCCACGTTGCCCGGCACGGCCGACGACACCTCGGATGACGGCGTTCAAACCGGGGCAGTCCCCGCCTGCAGTCAGTAGTCCTATGACGCCCACGGTTCCTCCTCGATGCCATGAATCGGGGTTGTTCTGCGTGTCGGACAGCCCGGATCTCAACGTGTGCGGCTGCCGAGCGTGTCGGCATTACCTTAGGGCGAGCGAGAGTCCTCCCGTCACGCGATGCGCTGGGCAAAGGTGGACCATGCACTGGCGTGCACGTGCCACAATGACGTGCTTACATGCGTGTGATTCGAGGATCGGGATACGGTGTCAGATAGTTTCGCTCATCTTCATGTGCACACCGAGTTCTCGATGCTCGATGGCGCGGCGAGGGTGGATGACCTCGTCAAAGCTGTCGCTGCAGACAATCAGCCCGCAGTAGCGATCACCGATCATGGTGTCCTGTACGGCGTGGTCGACTTCATGAGGGCCGCAAAGGCTGAGGGAGTCAAACCCATCATTGGTATCGAGGCATACCTGACACCCGGCTCGCGCTTCGATCGCCCGGCGAGACGAGATGACCGCAGATATCACATGACGATCCTCGCTGAGAACGAGGTCGGATATCGCAACCTCATGAAGCTTGCTTCGAGGGCATACACAGAGGGCTACTACTACAAACCGAGGATCGATGCGGAACTGCTCGCCGAGTACAGCGAGGGCCTCATCGGAACGACGGGGTGTCTCGGTGGCCACGTCCCTCAGCTCCTTGGTGTCGATGAGGCGGCGGATGACGATCAGCGCGGCACTGAACGAGATTTCGACGCGGCGCTCACAGCAGCGGCCATGTATCAGGACATTCTCGGCAGAGAGAACTTCTTCATCGAGTTGCAGGACCATGGCATCTCGGCCCAGCAGGCCATCATGGGTGACCTTCTCGACATCGGCAGGAAGATCGAGGCACCGCTACTTGCTGCAAACGACTCCCACTACACCCATGCACACGAGGCTGATGCTCACGATGCGTTGCTGTGCATCCAGACGGGATCGGTCAAGTCTGACGAGAACAGGTTCAGGTTCCACTCCCAGGAGTTCTACATCAAATCCGCATCGGCGATGCGGTCCTTGTTCGATGCAGAGCGTTATCCGGGGGCAACGGACAACACCCTGCTCATTGCCGAGCGCGTGGATTTCGACATCGAGTTCGGGAGAATCCTGCTTCCACAGTTCACGGTTCCACAGGGTCATACGGAGGACACGTATCTGCGGCATCTTGTCCTCGAAGGTGCGGCTGGTCGGTACGAGTCGATTTCATCTGAAGTTCAAGAACGGATCGACTACGAGCTCAAGGTCATCTCAGAGATGGGGTTCTCCGCGTATTTCCTGATTGTGTGGGACCTCATCGTATATGCGCAGAAGAGGGGAATCCGTACCGGACCGGGTCGGGGAAGCGCAGCAGGTTCGATCGTCGCGTACTGCCTCAAGATCACGGCTCTCGACCCTATCGGATTCGGGCTCATCTTCGAGCGATTCCTGAACCCCGGTCGTAAGGAGATGCCCGACATCGACATGGATTTCGACGAGCGGTATCGCGGTGAGATGATCAAATACACGGCGGCGAAGTACGGCTCGGATCACGTTGCCCAGATCATCACCTTCTCCACCATCAAGGGGAAACAAGCGATCAGGGATGCCGCCAGAGTGCTCGACTACCCCTACTCAACCGGTGATCAGCTTGCCAAGGCGATGCCACCCGCGATCCTTGGCAAGGATGCCAGTATTGATCAATGCCTCACCGAGCCCGGTCCGGATGCACCGAGCGATGTTCGTGATCACTACTCAGCCGCATCCGGTCTTCGTGACCTGCTTGCGACCCTCGATGGTGCTGCGGAGATAATCGAGACAGCCAGGGGCATCGAGGGACTCAGAAGGCAGGATTCGATCCATGCCGCTGCAGTTGTGATCTCGCCTGAACCTCTCACGAACATCGTCCCGATCCAGCGCAAGGGTGAGGACGCCGAAGTGGTCACGCAGTACGAGATGCATGGCGTCGAAGCCCTTGGTCTGCTCAAGATGGACTTTCTCGGCCTGCGGAATCTTGCCACGATCGAACGCGCTCTCGAGCTCATCGAGCGAAACACCGGTGACCGACCGGACATCGACAACGTTCCGCTTGACGACCAGGTCGTGTACGACATGTTGTGTCGCGGTGACTCGATCGGTGTCTTCCAGTTCGAGGGTGGGCCGATGCGTGCACTCATGCGCAACCTCGGACCGGACAGATTCGAGCACTTGATCGCCCTCAACGCCCTGTATCGACCCGGCCCGCTCGGAGCCGGCATGCACCTCGAATACGCCGATCGCAAGAACGGTAAATCGGTTGTGGAGTATCCCCACCCTGACCTCGAGGCGGTCCTTGGGGATACGTATGGAATCATGGTGTTCCAGGAGCAGGTGATGCAGACGGCGCAGCTCATTGCGGGATTCTCGATGGCTGATGCCGACAATCTGCGTAAGGCCATGGGCAAGAAGATCCCTTCGGTGATGCGCGAGCAGGAGGAGAGATTCATCGCCGGGTGTGTGGCGAACGGCCACCCTGAGTCTCTGGGCAGCGACCTTTTCGGTTTCATCAAGCACTTTGCCGGATACGGTTTCAACAAGAGCCATTCGGCTGCATATGCCCTTGTTGCTTATCAGACAGCCTGGCTCAAGGCGCATCATCCGGCTGAGTACATGGCTGCGTTGCTCACGGCGGTGAAGAGCAACAAGGACAAGACCGCCGCGTACCTCCACGAGTGCCGGATGATGGGTATCCCTGTGCTCGTGCCCGGTGTGAACGTTTCAGAGCGTGACTTCATGGCTACTGATGGCCAGATCATCTTCGGCCTCTCTGCTGTGCGCAATGTTGGTGAGGCCGTTGTGGACCTCATCGTTGCGCAACGCACAACGAATGGTGAGTACAAGGACTTCTTCGATTTTATCGATCGGGTCGACATCCAGGTGTTGAACAAGCGAACGATCGAATCGATGATCAAGGGCGGCGCGTTCGACTCCATGGGCCACTCGAGGCGTGGGCTGCTCGAGGTTGCTCACCAGATAGTCGATGCCACCCTCGAACGAAGACGGGCAGAGGAAGCAGGCCAATACAGTCTTTTCGGTGGGGGAGATTCCGAGGTCAGCGACATCTCGCGAGAAGTTGCAGATCACGAGTGGGACAAGAAGGTCAGGCTTGCATTCGAGAAGGAGATGCTCGGGCTCTATATCTCTGATCATCCGCTTCTCGGAGTGGAGAACGTGCTCGGTCAGATGACGGACACTTCAATCCCTGGCCTGTGGGACAAGGAGGATCGGTCCCAGGCAACCATTGGGGGCGTCATCGGAACGATCAACCGCAGGTACACCCGAAAGGGCGACCCGATGGTGTATTTCTCAGTTGAGGATCTTCAGGGGATCGTCGAGGTTGTTGCGTTCCCGAAAACGGTCGCTGAGCACGGTCCCATGATCCGAGAGGATGCGATCGTCGTGGTGCGGGGTCGTGTCGATCACCGTGGTGATGATGTGAAGTTCATCGCACAGTCCGTGTCCGAACCCGGGTTGAGCGAAGCCGTGAGTGTCCGTGTTCGAGTGCCGGCGTCACGGTTGTCCTCCGCCGTTGTCGAGCATCTGAAATCTGTCCTCGGCAACCACCCCGGATCTGCACCGGTGTTCATTCACATGACGTCTGACGGCGACGAGAAGGT
>JAZFUH010000004.1:0-2184 GCA_036447125.1 Acidimicrobiia bacterium
GTCTCGATCATGCCGTTGCCTGCGAGGGTTTCGGCCGCGTCCTGCATGCGGGCATTGACTCGGGTCGACCAGACGGACTTGTTCACGTTGGCCATCAATCTGCACAAGGAACGCCACTCGTCTCTCATCTCGTCGCCACTGTCAAGCGCATCCTGCAGCGCAATCACCGCAAAGGTGGCTGCGGTGCCTGCCAGCAGATCCGCCTTGATCCGGGCCAGGTTGTCCTGAACCAGCGGGTAGTCGATGATGACCCTCCCGAAAGCGTGCCTGGTGTCTGCATACGATCTCGCCAGCTGGTACGCCCGTGAGAGCATGCCGGACATGGCCAGTGGCAGCGCGACGCGCGAGTGGTGGATCACCAGCCTCATCAGGTTCTTGAAACCCATCTCGACCGGACCCACGGCGATTGCGTACGCATCGTGGTAATCGATCTCAGCTGTGGCCAACACTCTGGTGCCGAGCTTCTCCTTCAGGCGCCGCATCGTGAAGTCGTTGCGGGTACCGTCCGGCTTTCGTGCCGGGACCAGGAACATGGCAAGACCCTTGGTTCCCGTCCGTTCCGTGTCGAAACGGGCGCTGACCATCTGCACGTCGGCGTTGGCGTTGGAGCAGAACCACTTCTCTCCCCGGATACGCCACGTACCGTCAGGCATCTTCGTGGCGTTGGTGTCGTTGGCCCCGACATCGGAGCCGCCCTGCACCTCAGTGAGGAACTGCGAGGCCGTCCAGTTGTCTGAGAACGATGGCTCACCCAGTTTGTCGATGATGGCGTCGCGGTCAGGGAAGTCACGAAAAGCTTGCAGGACTCGCGTCGTCTCATAGTTGCAGATGACGGGGCAGTTGTGTCCGGTGTCGCCGCAGTGGTTCGAGAGGTAGTGGAAGGCGTATCCCTCGCGTAGACCACCGATGCGCGCCAGGCGGGAGACAACGTTGGAGCCGTAGATGATGTCGCCCGACGCGGTGTAGGAGTGGTCGTGGACGACGTGGTCGTCACGTTGGCCAACCGATCCGTACTGGTCGATGCGTGGCAGGTTGAGCCGGAAGTCTCCATGAGCCACAGCCGCTTCGAGTTCCGTTGGGACGATCGCTCCATAGGCCACGAGATCACCATGCACCCTTGCGTAATCGTCTCCGAGGTGGAATCGCACGGTGTGGCTGAAGTCCTCGTTCTCGAGGTAGACGTTGCGCTTCAGCGCCTCCTCCCACCGGCGCATGTTGTCGCGCCCGAACGCCTGGCCCGGCTGGGTCTCCTCCATATGGCTCGGTGGACCGTCTATGAATGTCGGGATGGTTGCCGGCTCTTTGAGAACCATGAGCGTCTCTCCTTCGCGTCGGTGGTGTGGCTGCTCCAGGACGGGTGGACCTGTTGGGAACACTGTATGCCCGTGAGACGATGGCCACTATGGGTGATTCGGCCATCATCGTGCTTGAATCGGTCACATGGTCGATATCGCCATCTTCGTGCCCGAGCCGGCTGTCGGGATGAGTGCAGTGCTGATCGCTGACTTCTGCTGGCTGGCAGCCGTCGACGCCGGCAGAGACCCGTCCGAGGCTGTTCAGGTCGTGAGTCTCGACGGAGGTCCGGTTACTGCCTACACAGGACAGAGCATCTCGGTCAGCGCTTCGATTGCCGATGTCGAATCCGCTTCGCTTGTCTTCCTCTCAGCCTTCTGGGGCTCATCGGGCGAAGCGCTGAAACGCCACCGAGACGTGCTGCCCTGGATCGAGCGCCTCTCTGCTCAGGGTGCAACGATCGCAGCCTGCAGCACAGGATCGTTCTTTCTCGCTGCCACCGGTCTGCTCGACGGTCGCGTGGCGACGACATACGCCCCGTACGCACGTACGTTCCGGCGGCGCTTCCCTGCCGCGGAGTTCCACAGCGAGCGATCGATCACCGATGCCGGAGGTCTGATGTGCGCAGACGCGATCCCTTCGAGCCTCGATCTGATCATCGCGTCCCTCGGCGACCTGTACGGCGCCGACGTCGCCGAACGTCTCGCCACCGACTTCCTGACCGGCATTCGCCGGAGTTACACGGTCGCAAACCTCGCTTTCGACGGACAGAAGTACCACGGTGATCGCCAGATCCTTGCAGTGCAGCGCTGGTTCGAACGCCACCTCGACGAACCAATCCGCATGCACGAGGTCGCAAGGGACTTCGGGCTCAGCCCCCGCACCCTCACA
>JAZFUH010000005.1:0-10190 GCA_036447125.1 Acidimicrobiia bacterium
CCTCTTCATGTGACGCAGGTGATTGCATTTGTTCTCCCGCTAGCGTGGTCGCCCATGGCTGTTCCTGAGGGTATTCGGTCGGTTTCGACGGAGTGGCTCACCGAGGCGTTGGGTGTCGGTGGGCCTGGTTCCAACGCGTCCGTGACGTCTTTTCGAGCGGAGCGTGTGGGCGAGGAGCAGGGGTGGACGGGCGAGTTGGCCCGCATCGAGATCTCATACTCGGAATACGTCGAAGGCGCGCCCTCCTCTGTGATCGCAAAGTTCTCCCCACCCGATCCCGACCATGTATTCAGCCTCCATGAAGTCAGGTTCTACCAGGAGATCGCCGCTGGAAAGGACTTCTCCGTGCCCTACTGCCACTATGGGGAGGTCGATCCCGAGAATGGTGCCGCAGTTCTGCTACTGGAGGATCTGAGTCGGCTCCGCACCGTGAGATTCCTGGATGGCTGTACTCCGAAAGAGGCCGAGGCTGCAGTAATGGCGCTGGCGAGGATCCACGCTGCGTGGTGGGGTGATGAAGCCCTTGAGAGCATGGGCTGGTTGCTCACGATCGCTGAAACCGGATTTTCCGGGTGGTGGACCCGTTACCCGAACAAGATCAAGACGATCCTGCCCGAGTTCGAGATTTCACGCGGTCTCATGGAGTTCGGTGATCTGTTCGCAACAGACATGCCGCTGATACTCGACCGGATAGAAGGTGCGCCATTCACGTGCGTCCACAGGGACATCCACCTGGACAACCTCCTCTTCGGTTCCCAACCCGACGATCCGTCCGCGGTCCTGATCGACTGGCAGACAACGGGACGGGGAAAAGGGATAAGCGACGTCGCCTACCTGCTCATCAGCTCCCTGAGCCCCCAGGACCGCCGCAGGTCGGAGAGAAGACTCGTCGACCTATACCACAGGTACCTGATCTCGTCCGGCGTTGAGGGCTACACGCTCGATCAGTGTTGGAGCGATTACATAGTCTCGGCCGCAAGCAAGCTCTTCATCACCGTCAAAGCGACCGTCCACTTCAACAACATGAGTGATCACCGCAGGGCATGGCGCGCAGCCGACCTGCACCGGCTCATGGCGTTCATCGACGATCACAATCCGATCAATGAACTCTGAGAAGACCTTCCTCTTCGAACCACCCCACCGTGCGAAGGATCGTGTCCGACACTTGCGTGTAGGTGAAGTGCAGGTCTCTCCCTGCCTTTGAGCCGTCGAAGCGGTGGCCATGGAGGAGCGTTGTGATCAGTTCAGGGCAGACGCCGAGCGATGGGCGGATGATGGCGGCAAGTCTGGCAGCGGTCATGCCGATGGTCCGGGTGAGGTCCCTGCTCACCCATAGGGGGTTGATCTCGCGACCGGCAGCGACAGACAGAAGACCAACCGCCTCTGCGACCGAGATCGTTGCTCCCGAAAGGATGTACCGCTCCCCCGACTTGCCGTACTTCGCCGCAGTGATGTGCCCCGCGATGCAGTCAGCCATGTCAACGATGGACAATGTTGTGTCGACCAGCAGCGGCCGCCTGCCGTTCAGCACACGGAGGAGGAATTTCGCCGAACCGCTCGACCTGCCCGGTCCCTGCACGGACGAAGGGTTGACGGCGACGAGGTCAACTCCGAGCCGATCAGCTTCCTCGAATGCAGTTTGCTCTGCAAGGTGCTTGCTCCGTGCGTACGCGGACATGTACTCGCCGGAATGCACGGTCTGTTCGGTGCCGATCGTCCCTTCGCGTTCGCCGATCGCTGCCGCGGAGGACGTGTACACGACCCGGCGG
Organism: Acidimicrobiia bacterium; assembly: GCA_036447125.1. Lineage (GTDB taxonomy): Bacteria > Actinomycetota > Acidimicrobiia > Spongiisociales > UBA5794 > B3-G11. The sequence goes on from JAZFUH010000005.1 coordinate 1,770, forward strand.
ACACTCGCAACGGCTGCAGCACCAATCACCGATCTGGTCCCCTCGATGTTGGTCCGCTCCATCAGCCCGGGATCGAGAGAGCATGTCTCGTTCACACCAGCGAGGTGATAGACCACCTCAACGCCCCACATGCCTTCTTTCAGCGCGTCGACGTCCAGGAGATCGCCCCTGACGGGCTCAGCGCCATAACTCCCAACCACAGCCGACGCAGTATCTGAACGCGCAAGAGCTCGGGTCGAAACACCACTGTTCGCCAGAGCCTTCAGTAAGTGACCACCGACAAGGCCACTCCCCCCGGTGACGAACGCTTCAGCCTGCACGGTCTCTTGGCGTGAGCACGGCGCGGAAGCGAGAGAAGTAGTCGCCGGCTGAAACGACGGTCACGACCACAGCCAGACCGATGAGCCACTGGTCCAGCCTCCATCCAGCCAGCCCGACGTCGAATTGGATGATCGCAAACGAGATGGCGGTGAATTGGATCGCAGCCTTCGACTTCCCCCAGATCGAGGGTGGAACTGTCGACTGGTCGAGAGCGGCAACCGATCTCAACCCCATGATCGACACCTCTCGAGCGATGATGATGAAAGCAGCCCAACTGCTTGTGGTTCCGATCTCCACGAGTGCAAGAAGTGCACCTCCAACCAGCACCTTGTCCGCAACCGTATCGAGGAATGCCCCCAACGTGGTCGTGATTCGCCACCGTCTCGCAAGGTATCCGTCGGCAAAATCTGTGAGAGCCGCTACGACGAACACCACCGTTGCAGCAACCGCGTAGTTCCGGCTACCCGGAGATTGGAGAATCAGATACATTGCGACAGGCGTAAGCGCCAACCGCACGAGAGCAAGGAGATTCGGAATCGACATTTCCCAGCAGCCTATAGGGAGGGAGGAAACCAAGCCGGCTTCATGACTCGATCCAGTTCAGCGATCGATCGATCGCCTTGGTCCAGCCTCTCAGCAAACGGTCCCGTGCTGCGTCCTCCATCGATGGTCGGTAGCGAACAGCTTCACGCCACCGACGGGAGACGTCGCCAGAGTCGCTCCAGACACCCGAAGCCATGCCTGCCCCGAAAGCGGCACCGAGCACGGTCGTCTCGGTGACGGAGGGGACCACCACATCAAGTCCGAGAATGTCTGCCTGGAACCTCATCAGCAACGTATTGGCAACCATCCCACCGTCAACCCGCAGCTCGGGGAGCTCACGACCAGTGTCGGCAACCATGGCGTCAAGCACATCCTTGGTCTGGAACGCGGTTGCTTCGAGGACGGCTCGTGCGATATGGCCCTTGTTCGAATACCTGGTCAGCCCCACGAGCACACCCCGTGCATCATCACGCCAGTGAGGAGCGAACAGCCCGGAGAACGCCGGCACGAAGTACACATCTCCGTTGTCAGCAACGCTCGATGCAACGGCTTCGATCTCCTCGGCGGTGTCGATGAGCCCGATGTTGTCGCGAAGCCACTGAACGGCTGACCCGGCGATCGCCACCGAGCCCTCCAACGCGTACCTCGCAGGCTCGCCGGCGAACTGATAGGCCACGGTGGAGAGAAGCCCCGAATCCGATAGGACGATATCTGTCCCTGTGTTCGAGACGAGGAACGCACCGGTTCCATAGGTCACCTTCGTATCACCAACATCGAAGGCTGCCTGTCCGACAAGCGCAGCGTGTTGGTCTCCAAGGATCGTCGTGAGCCGTGTACCTTCGAGAACTCCCGTGCACGGACCGATGTCACCAATGGATGGCACAATCTCCGGCAGCATCGCCTGGGGAACGCCGAGAGCATCCGCAAGATCGTCGTCCCACGAGAGCGACTCGAGATCCATCAGCATCGTTCTACTGGCGTTTGTCACGTCCGTGACGTGACGTCCGGTCAGATGCCATGCAAGCCAGGAGTCGATCGTTCCAAAGGCGAGCTGACCATCACTTGCGCGTCGCTTCAGATCTGGATACTGATCGAGTATCCATCTGATCTTCGGCCCTGAGAAGTATGTGGCCGGCGGAAGGCCGGTCTTGGCTCTGAATGCATCTATGCCGTACGTCGACGCAAGGGACCTGGCGAGCTCAGCGGTCCTCGTGTCCTGCCACACGATCGCGTTTGCAACCGCCTCGCCCGTTCGCCTGTCCCAGATGACGGTCGTCTCACGCTGGTTCGTGATGCCGACACCGGCCAGATCCGAAGCTCGAATACCGGCGATGTCAAGCGCTTCGGTGATCACGGAGAACGTGTTGGCGAGTATCTCGTGCGGCCTGTGCTCGACCCACCCCGGTCGTGGCAGCACCTGTGCGTGTTCCTTTGCGGCAACCGAGACGAAGTTACCCCTCGCATCGACGATGACGAAGCGAGAACTGGTTGTTCCCTGGTCTATGGCACCTACGTATTGACCCATGGGCGACTCCGGTGGAAGCTAGTTGTTCAGCTCTCCGGTGAACTGTCGTGTCTCCTCGCCGCCTTGGACGATGAAGCGCTCGATCACCTCAACCGCACGGTACACCGATACGTCGATATCAGATCGCTCGACCTTTTTGAATCTGTTGAGCACGAAATCCGCCGGGTCCATCCGACCGGGAGGACGACCGACGCCGATCTTGAGCCGCCAGAAGTCAGGTGACTTCACCACGGTCGCGACCGATCTCACGCCGTTGTTGCCGCCGTGGCCTCGTGCCCATTGCATCTTCAGCTTTCCGAAGGGAACGTCGATGTCGTCGTGGACAACAAGCATCTCAGAGAGCGCGATGCCGTAGTAACGAACAAGTGGTTGGACGGCCTGGCCGGACTCGTTCATGAACGTCGTGGGCAGAGCGACAACGGCGCGATGACCATCGATGTTCATATCCGTCGACTCGGCGCGGATTCCCTGGGGAGCTCTCTTCAGGGTTGCCGACGCATCAGCAACAAAACGCAGAACGGCGTCTGCACCGATGTTGTGACGAGTTTCTGCGTAGTCGGGTCCGGGGTTTCGAAGTCCAACGACGAGACGGACATCTGAGGAGGCGATCAGCCCTCGCCCTTTTCAGCGCCTCCAGGCACCTCTTCGCCCTCAGGCACCTCTTCGCCCTCAGGCACCTCTTCGCCCTCAGGCACCTCTTCGCCCTCAACCAGTTCTGGCTCTTCGACGATCTCTGCAGCCGGCAAAGTGACGGTGACAACGGCATGGTCTGCATCAGTGACATAGGCCACACCTTCAATGTCAGGAAGATCCCCGACGGTGAGCGTGTCATGCAATGCCATTGCTGAGATGTCGAGCTCGATCGAGGAAGGGATCGCATTCGGTAGAGCGCTGATCGTCACGCTCGGCTCGAGCATATGGAGTATCCCCCCTTCCTCGGTGATGCCGATGGGGGTTCCGATGAACTCGATCTGAACATCAGCTTCGATCTCTGTGTCGAGGGACACCTTGATGAAATCGAGATGATCGATCTCTCCGCGAACCGGGTGGCGGTAGATCTCACGAGCAACGGTGAGGACGGATTGACCATCGACCTCGACCTCGATGATGGCGTTGAACCCAGCTTCTGTATGAAGGACGGAGTAGAGATCACGTCTCGATACGTGGATCGCTATGGGGTCGATGTCGGTCCCGTACACGACACCAGGTACCCGACCATCGCGGCGAAGCCGCTTCGACGCACGGCTTCCTGCTGTTACGCGCTTGGTTGCGCGCAGGGTTTCCTGCTGCATGTGGAATTCTCCTCGGAAATCGGTTGAGGTCTGACCTGAGAGTTTAGGCAATCTTGATGCGAAGTGATAGGCGGATCAGGGGGTCCGTCAGCCGTCGGCCAGCATCGAGAGTCTGACAGTTCTGACAGGATTGTCCCGATTCGTGTCGACGAGCACGATCGACTGCCACGTGCCGAGGGCGAGGTTCCCTTCCACGACCGGGACGATCACCGATGGGGCGATCCACGCGGGGAGCACATGATCTGCGCCGTGACCGGGCGTCCCGTGCTTGTGACGGTAAAGAGCGTCATCGGGCGGAAGCAGCCGCTCGATGGAATCAAGAAGATCGGGATCTGAACCAGCTCCCGTCTCGATGATCGCGACTCCGGCCGTTGCATGCGGAACAAAGACATTCAACAACCCGTCGCCGAGATCCGCGACGAATGATGCGGCATCGCGAGTGATGTCAACAACGGTCTTCTCGTGCCCTGTGTGAAGGGTGATGGTGGTGGTCTTCATGGTGGAACCGTAGACCAAACGCGCGTCTCGCCCTTCACACGGATCGCTCTCATGTGTCGTCTGTGATCTGCCGGTTCTCCTGTTGAAGGACTCTCGACTTTCGGTAGGGCAATATCTCGATGATCTCACCTGCTTCGAGTCTGCTCTGGACACCGTGCCAGAACTCAACGCCGAAGAGGTCGGAGTGGCGTTGATCGAACGTCGCACGCAGCTTTGCGTTCAGCCCGAGAAACCGCGGAAGCTCCTCAGGGAAGATGTCGTTCGGCCCTACGCCAAAGGAGGGAGTTGAGCTGAGCTCATCGAACGGGTCATCGGACACGGGGAATCGTCGGAACTTGCAGTCTGTCAGATCGGAGATTTCGTCATAGTCGTAGAACACGATTCTGCCCCTTGATGTGACTCCGAAGTTCTTGAGAAGCATGTCGCCAGGGAAGATGTTCGTCGCAGCAAGGTTCTTGATGGCGGTTCCATATCCGACGATCGCTCGCGACGCTGCCTCCTCGTCAGCCTCTCTGAGGAAGATGTCCAACGGCGTTACCCGACGTTCGACGTAAACCGTCTTGAGCGTGATCTGATCGCGATGTTCTGTGACGGTTCGTGAGGCATCGGTGAGTAGTTCGTTGAGAACCTCGGGGTCGAATCGGCCCTTTGGGAGACGGAGGTCGACGAAACGCTGGGCTTCGACGAGGCGTCCAGCCCTGTCGTGGCGAGCAACAAGCCTGTACTTCGTCGCCACCGCATCCGGAGTCACCTTCTTCTGCGGTGGGAAGTGATCTCGGATCACCTTGAACACAACGTCGTACCCCGGGAGGGTGAAAACGATCATCACGAGACCGGGTATGCCGGGGGCGTAGATGAAACGGTCATCCGAGTTCTCGAGGTACCGAACAAGATCTCGATACCGCTCCGTCTTGGATTGCTTCGTGAAACCGACTGAACCGTACAGCTCGGACGGCTTCCTCCACGGAAGCAGCTCGCCGAGGAATGCGACAAGTTCGCTCGGTATGTCGACAGACACAAGGAACGAAGCTCGGGTGTATGAGAACAGGATCGAGAGATCCTCATCTCCCACGAGAACCGCTCCGAGCCTGAGCCCGGCCCGTCCATGCCTGATCGCAAGGGCGAACGGCGTCTGATCCGGTCCGTGGAACATCCGACCCACGAGATACGCCCCCTTGCCTCGATAGAACAGCTGGTCGATGACCTCGACGCGATCGGGCAACCCGGGCATGAGCTCGAGTGCACGGTCGAGATCCCCATGCCGATCACCCCACGAGGCGTGGAATCGGCAGTCCCTCAACAGATCTTCGAGAAGCGTCCGCACATCGGCCGGTTTCTCATACACACGGAGCATGTCACGAATCTGCGCCTTCGCCGACTCCGGCGGCGGAGCCAGGAACTCAAGTTCAGGATCGATCCCCTCGGTACCGAACAAGCGCCGGGCCACGGAGTTGAAGAACGTCTCTGCGATCTCCTGGAATGGATCTGTCGAGTGCTCTGACCGATAGAGGGTCCTGGCCGCCGACCACGCATCACGGTCGTGGGTTTGGTATCCGGCTGCTGTGACAGACCGGATGGTGGCATCGAGCTCGGTCCCGTACGCATCCCTTCGCTCGAGGTTGTCCTTGCGGATCGAGATCCAATCCCTGCTCTCGAAACGCGCCGCAGCACGGCGTGTCGAGGACTGGAATTGTCTCCGATACGACTGGAAGCCGATCGCAATGAATGTGGCGATCTGTTCAGGAGTGAGGTTCATTGCCACTTTTCCCGGCCACTGATCAGGTGTTCTCGCCCTTGAACAGCTCGCTCACGGAAAGGTCGTTGAAGATCGCTTCGATGGTGCCGGCAACAACCGGAGCGATCGACAACACTGTGAGGTTGGGCAGCGTCAACGCTTCGGCCGTGACCGGCAGCGTGTTGGTGATGATGATCTCGCTGAAGGGGGCTTCTGCGAGGCGCTCGACCGCCGGTGGGGAGAGAATCCCATGGGTGGCGAGAACCATGACGGAGAGGGCGCCACGCTTGAGCAGCAGCTCGCCGGACGCGATCGCCGTTCCCGCGGTATCGATCATGTCATCCACGATGACACAATGCCTCCCCTCGACATCGCCGACAACCCACTCGGCGGCGACCTCGTTGCGAATATCGCTTCGACGTCGCTTGTAGACGAAGGCAACCTCAGCCTCGATGTGACGGGCGAATCTGGTGGCGCGTTTCACACCGCCTGAGTCAGGCGAAACGAAGGTAATGGGCCCATCAAGCCTCTGCGCGAGATACTCCTCGAAGAGAGGCATTGCAGTGAGGGAGTCGAATGGAGCATCTGTGAAGCCCTGGATCTGACCGGTGTGGAGGTCCACCGCGGCAATACGGTCTGCGCCGGCAGCCATGAACAGATCGCCCATCATCTTGGCCGAGATCGGTTCGCGGGGTTGTCCCTTCTTGTCCTGTCTGGCGTATCCATAGAAGGGAACCACAGCAGTGATACGTTTCGCCGATGCGCGTTTGAGCGCATCGATCATGATGAGCTGCTCCATGATGTGGAAGTTGATCGGATCACAATGGCTCTGGATCACGAAGCAGTCGGCACCACGCACCGATTCTGTGTATCGGACGTAGATCTCACCATTTGCGAACTTCGACCGCTCAACGCCGCCAAGCTCGATGTCAAGAAGCTTCGCAACCTCTGCAGCCAGTTCTTCGTTTGCCGATCCGGAGAACACCATGAGTCTCTTGACTCCTGGACGTTGCATCAGTCCGACTCCTTCTCCGCACGTCTTTGCCTCTTCTCAGAATAGCCGGTGATGATCCTCTGGGAGGCTCGTTCTATACCGAGAGACCCTTCGGGTACGTCGTGGGTGATCACCGACCCTGCCCCCGTGAATGCATCATCACCGACCGTGACCGGAGCAACAAGCATCGTGTCAGATCCGATCTTCACCCGATCGCCGATCCTTGTTCGTTGCTTCTTGAATCCGTCATAGTTCACGGTGACCGTCGCTGCACCGATATTGGTGTCTTCACCGATCGTCGTGTCACCGATGTAGCTGAGATGGGGAACCTTCGATCTTGCACCAATCTCGGAGTTCTTGATCTCGACATAGGTGCCTGCCTTGGCACCGTCCTTCAGCACTGCTCCTGGTCTGAGATAGGCATACGGACCTATCGAAGCATTGGAACCGACGGTCGCTTCGCACAGCACGGCATTGACCACGGTGGTCCCGTCTCCAATGGACGAGTCATGCATCTGGACGCTCGGCCCGATGCTCACACCGGCGCCGATGACGCTGCTGCCCGAGATGTAGGTATCGGGGTAGATCTCCGTCCCGGGGGCGACAGACACGTCGGCATCGATGTAGACACGACCAGGATCAAGCATCCACACGCCCGAATCGAGCAACCGAGTATTGATCCTCGATCTGAGATGACCAGCGACCTCTGCGAGCTGGGCTTGAGAGTTGACGCCGATGCCTTCCTCAGGGTCACCCGTCACCGCGCTCACCGACGAACCGTCCAGCACGAGCACTCCGATGACATCAGTCAAATATTTCTCGCCCTGGTCATTGTCATCACCGATTCGTCCGAGAGCGTCAGCAAGAAGAGCACCGTCAAATGCGTATACCGAAGTGTTCACCTCGGTGATCGTTCGTTGTTCTCGCGTAGCGTCACGTTCCTCGACGATGGCGATGACAGCCTCACCCGTGCGGAGAATCCTGCCGTAGCCGTCCGGGTGCTCGAGCTCAACCGTAAGAACCGTTGCACCGGCATTGGTCTGTGTGTGTTGCGCAACGAGTCGACCGAGCGAACCGGGACGGACCAGCGGCATGTCCCCAGGTATGACCACAACGATCTCATGTGAACGGGTGAAGCCGCTCAGGCCGACCTGGGTGGCGTGGCCGGTTCCGTTCTGCGGCTCCTGGACCACCGCGACGGCTCCTTCGGGCAGGCCCTGGGCAACCTCGTCTGCCTGGTGGCCGACGACGACGGCGATCTCATCCGGATCGAGAGAGCTTGCAGCTTCCATGACCCAACCAAGGAGGGTTCTCCCCGCAGCGGTATGGAGCACCTTTGCGATGTCGGTTCGCATGCGAGTGCCCTTGCCTGCCGCCAGAACGATCACACCGATGCTCATCTGATCACAACCTTCGGTCGTTTCGCTGGGGGGACAGGACTTGAACCCGTTCTAGATGGACCAAAACCACCTGTGCTGCCAATTACACCACCCCCCATTGCAGTGGCGCGACC
>JAZFUH010000006.1:0-3614 GCA_036447125.1 Acidimicrobiia bacterium
CACGGGCTTTCCGGTCGTTGGATGTTCGAATCCGAGTTGCTTCGCATGCAGCCACGGTCTCCCAGGATCACCCGTGACCCCTCGCTTGCCATACACGCCGTCGCCGATGATCGGATGCCCGATCGACTTCATGTGTACGCGGATCTGGTGTGTTCGACCCGTTTCGAGAGTTACCGACAACAGCGTGGATTCGCGGGCTTCCCACTGGGCGAGTCTTCGATAATGCGTCCGTGCCGGTCTCCCGGATCTGCTGAGATACATGCGAGTCGGATTCCGCGGATCGCGGGCAATCGGCGCGTCGATCGTACCGATCGTATTCGTGAACCTGCCATGGACAACGCTGAGATACCTGCGCGAAACCGTTCGAGCCTTCATCATCTCGACCAACGTCCCATAGGTGGCTTCGGTGCGTGCAACCACCAGCAAGCCGGACGTGTCCCTGTCGAGTCGATGGACGATCCCCCAACGGTCCTGCTGCCCGACACCGATGATGTCGGGATATCGGTCCATCAGACCGTTCACGAGGGTGCCGCTTCTACGCCCAGATCCCGGGTGGACGACAATGCCGGGAGGCTTGTCGATGATGAGTATCGATTCGTCCTCATGAACAACCGTGAACGGAACATCAGACTCGGGGACAAGATCCGTTGCGGGATCGGGCATCCTCGCACGTATGACCGCTCCGGCGCGCAACCTCTGGGCAGGCTTCACGGGAATCTCAGCAACAGTCGCGTCGCCGATGTCGATGATCTCGCGCACCACAGAGCGCGGTACCCCGAGGGTCACAGCCAAGATCTTGTCTGCCCGCTCGCCATCAAGATCATCTGGGACCGTGACGTCAAGCGTTGTCATCGATGCTTCCAGAATGCCGCGATGAACAACAGGGCGACGCCGACATTGATGGCGATGTCGGCAACGTTGAACGTCGCAAAGAAGCTGAAATCGATGAAGTCGACAACGGCCCCGTCGAGAAAGCCTGAACCTCTGAACACGCGATCCACCAGATTGCCGACCGCGCCCCCGAGGACGAGTCCGAGAGCGACCGCCTCGAGTCTTCTGCTGGCATCTCCAAGCATGTACACGATGAGGCCGACCACTCCGAATGCGATGACCGCAAGCACCTGTCCCCCACCGCTGAAGAGCGAGAACGATGCACCCGTGTTGAATATGAGTCTGAACCGGAAGAAGCCGTCGATGACGCCCATGGGACCGTCATCAAGTGCTATGGATGCCCACCACTTCGTGAGCTGGTCGGCGCTGACGACAGCCGCTGCAATCGCAGCGGCGAATGCGCGATTGCTCAGACGCGGTTGGCTGCTTTTACCGTGGTCGTGGCGTATGGCAGCGCTTCCAGTCTCGCCAGTGGGATCGGTTCTCCTGTCACTTCGCATGTCCCGTAAAGACCCTTCTCCATCCGATCCTGCGCATGCAGAACCCGTGCAAGCAGATCGCGTGCATTCTGAACCGTCGCCTGATCGATCCCGATCTCGACGTTGATCGCACCACCGTCGACATTGTCCGGGTCGGCGTTGCGGTCGGCCGAACCCTCAGCGATGACGCTCTCCTCACGTTCGCGCTCGTGTTCCTCGATGATGTGCTCAAGACGGCCGCGCTCGACCTGAAGCATACGGCTGAGCTTCTCGAGAGTCGACGCTGCCAATTCCCTGGTCATTCTTCCTCCTTGGCGGAGAGAATGTAGCACCACCGGACACATTGTTCACAGTTCGAGTCGGGTCGTCGTTCGGCTCGAATCAGCAGGGACACTCGAACCTGTCGTCAGTCGTCAGTCTCTCTCTCACTACTTCGACCGTGACCCCCGTCAGCAGGATGGTCTTCTGCCTCGCCGTGCGTCCCCTGATCACTTCGGCCTGTCTGACACCGGTCACCTGCCTCATCAGCTCGATGACCGCCGCGTTGGCCTTGTTCCTCTCAGGTGGGCTCGTGACACGGATCTTGACACGATCGCCATGTACACCGACCACGGAGGCCTTGCTGGCATTGGGCACCACCAACACGTCGACCTCGACGCCCCTGGCGGATTCTCGTATCGGGTTCCTATCCATAGGTTTGGAACGGTAACGCGCACCACTAGCATCCTGACACGCTGTGACAGGGACGCACCGCCCGTGCGCGATGGACACGAGCGACCGCAACAGCCAGCAAGCCGGGTGGTACCGCGGGTCCCCCGTCCCGGCACCAAATGGTGACGAGATCGAGGCCATACTGTGACAGACGAATCAGCCTTCCCAAGGGTCGACTCAGCGGTCGATCTCCCCGCGCTCGATGAGCGAATCCTGGATTTCTGGGACTCGATCGATGCGTTCAAGACTTCGGTCGATGCACGGGATCCAGACACGGAATATACGTTCTACGACGGGCCGCCATTCGCCACGGGCTCCCCCCATTACGGACATCTTCTCCAGGGTGTCGTCAAGGACATCGTGCCTCGGTACTGGACGATGAGAGGACACAGGGTCGAGCGGCGTTTCGGGTGGGACACACACGGTCTCCCTGTGGAGATGGAGGTGGAGAAGGAGCTCGGAGTGTCAGGGCCTCGGGAAATCCAGGAGATCGGTGTGGACACCTTCAACGAGGCCTGCCGCACGATGGTGAATCACGTCACCGGTGACTGGGAGGTGATCACAAGACGTCTCGGACGTTGGGTCGATTTCGAAGACGATTACAAGACGATGGATACCGACTTCATGGAGAGCGTCTGGTGGGTCTTCGGCCAGTTGTGGGACAAGGGCCTCATCTACCGCGATTTCAAGGTGCTCCCATATTCGTACGGAGCTGCCACGCCGCTCTCGAACTTCGAGGCGAACCTGGATTATCGCGATGTGGACGATCCAGCGATAACCGTTGCACTCCGTGTGACAGATGACTCGAGCGCCGCTTCGCGCGGCGATCACCTGGTCATCTGGACGACAACACCGTGGACGCTCCCGGGGAATCTCGCGATCGCCGTTGGCAGGGACATCGAGTACTCCAGAGTGTTACTTGGCGAATCCGGGGACTCGTACTGGGTCGCGACCGAGCTCGTCGAAACAGTCTTTCACCAGGATCACCGGATAACGGATACCGCTCGGGGTTCCGAGCTCGTCGGTGCAAGCTATGAACCACCATTCGATGACTTTGCAGACAGGGTTGACGAAGGTGCTTTTGTTGTGATCGCTTCAGATCACGTCACCGTCACTGAGGGGACCGGGTTGGTCCACATGGCTCCTGCCTATGGCGAAGAGGACTTTCGGGCATTCCAGAGCGAGGGGATCTCCGTATTGGTCGACCCCGTCGACGCGGAAGCACGCTTCACATCTGAGTTCCCTGCGGTGGAAGGCATGAACGTCAAGGAAGCTGATCGTGTTCTGATCGACATGCTCAACAGATCAGGGAAGCTACTCAACAGGACGACGATCAGACACTCCTATCCATTCTGCTGGCGCACGGGGACGCCCCTCATCTACAAGGCGATACCAACCTGGTTCGTGGCTGTCGAGAAGTTCAGAGATCGAATGGTCGAGGTCAACAAGGACATCAGATGGGTACCTGAGGCGATAGGAACGAACCGATTCGGAAACTGGCTCGAAGATGCAAGGGATTGGGCGATCAGCAGA
>JAZFUH010000007.1:0-3162 GCA_036447125.1 Acidimicrobiia bacterium
CATCGACTGGCGCGATCGATGGAGCCCAGAATCACGCCCTATCCGCTAGCCCCCTAAGTGTGGGTGGTATCGGGCGTTGATTACCGGGGCAACTCCGTCAAGGCGACTCCTACCCATTGAAAGACAAACACGACCCGCTAGCAGCAACCAATGACAACCACTCAAACGCGCAGAATTCAACCGGCGCTAACCGCGCAGGTTTCAACCGTCGTTGACACCCCCGGTTACCCACATATATCGAAAATGCTTGACACAAGGAAGCTTCAATATGGATGCTTCTTGTCGGACTCAAACTTGTTGAGTTCTGTCAGCTCGGGCAACGGTTAGACACCAAATGAACTCTGACGTCTCGTCAGCTTCTTCGTAAACCCAGAGGATTCGGTATTCACCGCTCGGTGTCTCGAATCTCAGCGTCGCGAAAAGGGCCCTGTCGTCGATTCGGATCATGTCTCGCATGTGTGGCTTGGAGTGTTCACTCTCAAGCCGATCCAGCATATGGATGACACCCCTCGAATCTCGCTCTGGGAGAGCGCTGTAGCACTCAACGAACTCGACCGTGTATCGCAGTTCCACTTCTGAGCGGTGCTATCCCCGGCGGACCAATTGAGCGGAACGCCGATCGTCTATATCGTCGAGTGACCGCCTCAGCGACGCGACCGTCTCAGGGTTCCCCAAGATGTCCAACTCAGCCTCTGTGTAGACGTTCCCTGGACGAATGATCCACCCTGATCCGTCCTCAAGGGGAGTCGCGACCGCGTGAGTCGAATCGAATCCGAGTTTGCCGAGCGAGATTCGCTTTTGACTGTCGAGACTGAGGTTGTGGGTCATTGCCATGTCTAAATCGTATCGCAATTCCCTAATAAGCCAATAGCAATTTAGGAATTCCCCTGAGTGGGTCTTAGCCACGCACATGAGCGGTGGTATCAAGCGGTCATCGCATCGCTTCGGCGACAGGTTGAAGTCCTCAACGATCTTCGCCACGATCGCTGATTCGACGTCTTTGGCCTCGAGACGATCCGTTCCGTAGGTGTCCACAAGCCACCTCCCGGACTCGCTGCAAGCATCGTCCTGCGAGTCTGGCTCATTGGAGCCAACAGTAATTCCCCACTTCCTGACCGAGTTACACGTCATTTGGCGGGGCCGGTACAGGAATGACCACGCACCTGTTGTACCGCGAGGCCGTGAGAATTGGCGAGGTCACGAAGGTCGTTCGAACCGATGAACCGGTTCCAATCATGGAGGTCCTGTGGGAGGACGCGAGTGAATCCATTGCGCTGGGCGAGCTCGATCAGCACCAGCGTGCTCAATAGTGTGCGGATTGCGGTCGTGCCTGGCCTGATGCGTCCTCGAGAAGTCCACGGCCGGCAAGCCATCGTTCACCGATCCCGAAGAGGAGATGAACGACGATTATCGTCGCCGCGCCAAGAAGATAGGCACCGAGGACATCGGTCGACCAATGCACACCGACCAGCAATCGTGCAGGCCCGACCAGGACCATGGGTAGTGCGAGGAGCGCCACGAGTGGCACGAGCACACGTCGATCGAGACCTAGTCGCAAGGCGAGGAGGATGGCAAACCCGTACTGGACGATGGTTCCAAGCGTATGCCCGCTTGGGTAAGCCAGAAATGGTGCACCATTTGGGCGGATGCGATCCGCAACGATTCCTCCGTACAGGTCGAGTCCGTTGACAGGGACAGCAATGACCGCAGCCACGGCCCCGGTCAGAGCGGCAAGCCTGTAGTGACCCGAGAGCGTCAATCCGATCACCGCGATGAACCCGAGGACGAGCCTCGGGCGAAGGTCCGTGAACCACGAGACCCACTCCATCGTGGCATCGAGGACTGGGACATCCCATCCCGATGCCCATTCAGCAACGGAACGGTCGATTCCGTTGTCCGGTGCAATACGCACAACCACAGCCAACATGACATAGAGAGCGACAAGTGCCACCGCGACGATCCACAAGGACCGAGATCCCGGTGAACGCGCCATCTTGATCACCTCCCGCCTGGCAACGTGCCCCACTCCTTGTTGGTCAGGTCAACCGTTTGTTGTCCGGCGACACTTGGTGAATCTCGCTGTGGTCACGCACCGGCTCCGAAGTGCTGGTCGATCTTGGCCTCGAGGCCCTCTTGAGAGAGCTGGCCTGTCACGACCTCGGCTACGACACCGTCGGCATCGATGAAGACGGTTGTGGGCATGCCGATCCCTCCGAAGGCATTGTAAACCACGCCTTGGGGATCGCGAGCGAGCTGGTATGTCACGCCTGTCTCGATAGCCAGGCTGTCTGCGGCGCCTGCATCGTCCTGAAGGTTCACACCGACAAACACCACCTCGTCCGCGTGAGCTTTGCTGACATCCTCGAAGTCCGGCATCTCAGCGACACAGAACGGACACCAGGATGCCCAGAAATTGAGCACAACGGGAGTGCCTGCGTAGTCGGCGAGCGCGATGGTCTCTCCACCGAATCCGACCATTTCGACCGACGGTGCACTGGCGCCCGCTGATGCTTCACCCTCAACAACGGCTGCCCCCTCAGGTGTTGGGGCTGTGAACAGGAATCCGACAAGCAGCGCGAGGCCGACGACACCGCCACCGATCCATTTCAACCGACGGTTCCTCGCCTTGCGCTTGGTGTCTTCGGTGCGTTGGGCCTTTCGGTCGCCGTCCTTCTTTGTGCGCTGTGTCTGTGCCATTTCGTTCTCCTGTTGTTTCTGTCAATTCAATGAGTCCTGGAGGTGTCTGGGCGTCTGCTCGTCGTCGTCGTCGCTCGGGTCCATCGGCTCGGCTTGGGGGGTTCCGGTGAGTCGCTTCCACAGCATCACACCCAGGATGCCGAGCAGCACGATGCCGAGGACCACCATCACCGGACGGCCAACCGTGCCTGCATATCGCTCGATCGTTGCTGTGAAGTCACCGACGAATCCGACGATGGGATCGTCGCCGAGCGTCGCTGCGGAACCGAACTTCACACGTCCCCAGTAGTAGGTCAGGTAGAGGCCGGCAACCGTCAGCATGGCCCCGGTGATCCGCCCCATGTAGGGCATGATCCTGCGAACCGACCGGATAAGGCCGTCACGCACGAGGGCAGCTCCGGTTGAGAAGAGAATCAACATGATCGCCATGCCGACTCCGTACGCCACGAGCACGAGGAGTGCGCC
>JAZFUH010000008.1:0-6056 GCA_036447125.1 Acidimicrobiia bacterium
TAGGAGTGTTGGATAGATGAGGAATATCAGCGCGGTTGGCACCATGAGGGCGAGGATGGGCCCGTACGTGGCGATCGCACGTTTGCCGCTCTCGGAGGTCAGGTCGCGTTCCAATGCGGACCGGTAATCCACCGCCAGGTCGCCGAGGGATGAAGCCAGTCGTCCTCCGGTTGCGTGGGCGTGGCTCAGCGACTCATAGAGGCGAATCGCATCATCGTGAGCGGTAGTCCTTGCGGCCTCGGCAAGCGCGTCTGGCAATCCATCCCCTGATTCCAGTGCGGCGATAACGATCGCGAATTCCTCTGCTGCGACACCCGTCGTCTCGGTTGCCACAGCGTGAATCGTTGCCGAGATTGACTCACCTGCAACAATGTGCAGAGACATCGCGTCGGCGATGACGGGAAGCTCGAACCGCAAACGTCTGGCTCGGCGTTCTTTGAGACTCGTCTGGCGCATCGACCACAGCACCCAGCCGGCCGCCGTGCCAAGAACGGCCAGGGCGAACGAAGAACGCGATCGCCCTGCGAGAAAGAGATCCCCCTGGGCAGCGAGCAGACCAATGAATGCACCACCGGCGGCTGCCATCAATCCTCCAGCGGGGACCGACAGCGACCGCTGGCGCGCTTGCTGGCCAGTTCGCACCTCGCTCAGATAGGTCTCCAGGAACCCAGCCAACGTCTCTCGCTTGGACGGGGTAACCAGCAGATAGACACCGGTCGCAGCAACGGATGCGAGAATCCAGGTCATGTGAAGAGCCTCGGTGCGACGTTCAGTCTGCTTGCCCGCCTTGCGAGGAGCCATCCAAGTCCCGTCGCTGCGAGTCCCGCGGCGACGACGGCCATACCTTCGGTTGTGTCGAACGCACCTGCCGCCTGTGGATTGGTCGCGATCGAAAGCGAGAGCAGAGCCCACGGCGCGACAAGGGCAACAGTTGCCGTCCAGCGCTGCTCGGTCAGCGCTGCTTCATGCGCCTTTCTGAGTCTGATCTCGTCCGCGACAGACCCACCAATGGCCTCGAGCACGTCACCCACTCGATGTCCACCCGTACGTTGTGCGATCCCGAGCGTGGCGAGGACGCGGTCAGCGATCGGATCCTCGAGTTCAGACCGTATGTGTGCGAGAGCAACTTCGAATCCGCGACCGTACGTTGTCTCGTGCCGAACAACATCTCTGTACTGGGCGTAGTCACCGCCGATACGGTCAGCTGCGTCGATGAATGCGTCTGGAAGGGTTGCCCCCGCTCCAACGGAGGACCGCATGTGGGCGACAAGGTCGGGCCAGCGGTCCGTTCGCTCGCTAATCCGTCGTTCGATCCTTGACTGTTCGATCCGCGCCGGAATTGCACTGCACAAGATGCCGATCGCGACCGCGGGCATCGCGGTCCCCAACAAGCCAAAGGCGACGATCGCACCCACAAGCCAAGCCCCGACGGCAGCGAAGATGACGCGGATTCGAACCTTCGGCATGCGGAGGTTCGAAATCCCCAGATCACCAACGACGAGAATCCACACGGCTGCAGCTGCGGCGAGCACGGTTACCCCCCTCATCGTGTACCGCCACCAACCGCGACCAGTGACGAGCCGGACCACTCGAAAAGTGGCTCGACGGTGAACACGCTCGTATCAAGCTGGTCGGGGACTCTCAAGATCTCCTGTACGTGTCTGCCGTTCACATCTCGTTTCAGGAACACGACGAGGTCAATGACGGATGCAACAGTGCGTCTCAGGAACGGGATCGAAATGTTGGTGCCCGCAAGCACTCCGTATGAGACGAGTTTCTCGAGCGAATCGCGCCCCGAGTTCGCATGAATGGTCGCGATACCAGAGCAACCTGCGTTGAGCGCCATGAGCATATCCAATGCCTCAGGCCCACGCACTTCGCCCACAACGATTCGATCCGGCCTCTGTCTCAATGCTTCTCTCACCAGATCTCGCAGGGTGATCGCAGCTCCACCGTCGAGGCCTGCATCCCTTGTCTGCATCTGTGTCATGTCGGGAAGGTCGACGTCGATCTCGAATACTTCTTCGCATGTGACGACTCTGCGGTCCGGTGGCACCTCACGCAGCAGGCAGTTGACCAGCGTTGTCTTTCCAGCCCCAGGCGCTCCGGCCACAAGGATCGTTGCATCTTGCTCCACATTCAGGCGGAGGAACGCCGAGGCTTCCTTGCTCATCGCATCTCGTTCGACCATGTCATCAAGGTCCGAGGCGGTCACCACGAACTTGCGAATCTGGATGTTCATGCGGTTCGGATGGGTCACCGGCGGCCCAGTGATGTGAACCCGGCTGCCGTTGGCCAGCTGTGCTGAAACGATCGGATTTGCCTGATCGACCCTGCGCCCTGTGCCTGCAAGGAGCTGGTCCGCGATCCGACGCACGGACGAGGGTTCGACCACCACGTTGATCAACTCCTTGACTCCGTTGCGAACGATGAATGTCCGCTCGCCACCGATCACGATGATCTCCTCGATCAGTGGATCGTCAAGCAACTCGGCGAGGTACCCGTACCGGGAAGGATCCGTTGCCACAGTCATCGAGATTCACCCGCTGCGGCGATTGCACGTGCGAAACGCCGATCCGGCATCTTCGCCCCTGCGGTTGCGCGCCGAACCTGCTTCAGCTCAGGCACCACCGCTGCAGGGTCAAGGCCGGTCCATCGCCTGGCGGCCTCAACGACCTGGGTGCGATCTCGCATCGAGACACGATTGATGATGAGGCTCGGCTGGGGCCCCATCCATTGTGAGGTGAGCTGGGCCGCCCTGACCACGCCAACGGCTGACGCGTCCACGACGAGGAACACTGCGTCAGCCGCTTCGACTCGGGTCGAGTCAGCGCCGATCGTTCCAACATCGAGAACGATTTCGTCGAAACGAGCAGCAGCCGCGTCGATCACGCCTGCGATCATCGTGTCACGAAGCGGTGTCTCACCCGGACGATGCGAGCCCGTGATGACGAACAATGACCCGACCTGATGGAGGCATTCCTCGTCGAACGTGCCATCAGCGCGCACGGCGTCGGCAGCGTCGGTGATGTCCGGTCTCGGGGACAGACCCAATCTCACCGCAAGCGCGGGGGCCTCGAGGTCGGCATCGACGAGCACAACAGATCTGTTCCTCGAGAGGTTCCAGGCATACGCGAGCGCGACCTCGGTACAACCCGGGGCTCCTCTCGGTCCAACCACGGCAGTGACGGAACCCTTCGTCCCGACAGTTGGGTTCTCGATTCGTGGCGCCACGAATCGCACTGCCTGAACGAGCGCGGCCACGTCAATCGTGTCCGGAACGACCTCGTTCGCTCCTCCTCGTTTGAGCAGCTGAGCGGCTGGTTCGTCACCTTTGGGATGGACTCCCACCACCCCGAAACCAAGACGCCGCCATGTCGCGATCTGGCGCGGAGTCACCCATGAAACCTCACCTCCTGCGACGACGACGTCGATCTCGGAAGCCCGATTCTCGATGTCAGACGGTTGGTACGCCCTCAGCACCACGCGCAACGCAGCAGTATCTCTCGCGTGCTGTACCAATCCGGGCTCCCACTCACGGGCAGAAAGCACGGTGGCCACGCGGATCGTCACGGAGCGACCCGTATGAGGTCGATGGCTCCCGAATGTGACGCGGATGCAAGATCGCTCGCAAGACGATCATCGACCGCGAGGAGAATGTTGACCCTGCCTCTGTCGACCGAAGACTCAGAAGTGACAACCTCGACCACGTATACGCTCGATGCAAGCAGACCCGTGGAGGACTCGATCTCAAAGCCACCTGCGTAGGTCACATAGATGTCGACATGATCCCCAGCGACAAGTCTCCCGAGAACAGCGTTTTCTGCGGGGAGGGACAATGCAATGACGTTCGGTGACGCGAGAAGTTCAGGCGGTTGCATGAGCGACGCGACGAGTGGCTCGCCCTCAACCAGGGGGACCCTCAACGACCATTCCGCAAGGTCACCAACCGAGTCCCCCGCGACAAGACCCGTGGCAGACTCGACATAGCGGACCTCGATGTTCATCTCGCCAAGAGGACGGCCGGCGACAAGGTCCGATCCCGCCACGAGAACCGGTACCCGCTCTGGTGGTTTCGTCAGCTGAAGCACCCCGAGGACCGCGATAGCAGCAAGAATGCCACCGATGATCATGCGTCTGTCGATATTCGGGAGGGCGATATCCCTCACGCCAATGCCGATCGCCATCAGAGAGCCTCCATCGACACGACGTGGGCCAGTGCAACGAAGCAGTCTCGGCCGGACTCTCTGAGCACAACATGGTCGATCCCGACGGCCAGGACGCATCCCCGATAGACTTGCCCGTCCGTACCGCCAAGTACGACATCTTCCCCGCGATCCTCAGACTCGATGAGACGATCACGCAGGGTGCGTCTCCGAAGAGCAGCGGACCGAGCAGCAGATTGTTCGGCGTCGAGGGTTTCATCGAACCTGACACGCAGTGCGCGCCCGAGGCGCTCGAGGTCGGGGTGGCTAAACGGATCCATCTCACTCCCGTGGTCTTCGCCGTGCCCTTCCCCAATTCAGAGCGAACTCGACCGGGAGCCACGATGCAAGGGGGCTCTGTCCCAAAGTTTCGCGACACACCGGCACGATTCGCGACACACCAGGGACAATCGCGTCTCAACGCGTTGAATCGCGTCTTAGTGAGAGGATTTCGCGAGCGTCAGTGTCTTCCTTCACCGTCCCGAAATCGGGCTGCCCCCTTCTCGGTCTCTCCCGAATCGATCGTTGCCAAACCCAGTTCGAACTCGCGGCGCATCGCATCGTCGACGGACAATCCCCAGGCTTCGATGACGGACCGGCGGTCATTTCGCATGCACATCTGGGGAAACAGCGCGAGGTCTCGAGCCAGATTCTCAGCCGACATCCTCGCCTGACCCTCCGGAACGATCCTGTTGACGAGTCCCATGGACCTGACTTCGGTGGCAGACACCTCCCGGCCGGTGAGGATCATGTCCATCGCGTGCCCCTGGCCGACAACACGTGGTAGGCGCACCGTTCCCCCGTCGATGAGCGGTACACCCCAACGACGACAGAACACGCCGAAAGCGGCCGTGTCGCCGGCCACCCGCAGATCGCACCACAGTGCAAGCTCGAGCCCACCGGCGACGGCATAGCCCTCCACTGCTGCGATGACCGGCTTGGACATCACGATCCTGGTAGGTCCCATCGGTCCGGGTCCCTGATCATCGAGCCGGTTCATGCGACCGGTACCCATGGCCTTGAGGTCGGCACCGCTACAGAACGTTCCCCCGCTCCCCCAAAGCACACAGACAGCGATCCGTTCATCCGAATCAAGCTCAACGAATGCCTCATGCAGCGCAAGAGCGGTTGGACCGTCGACGGCGTTACGCACTTCGGGTCGCTCAAGGACAACTGTTCCAACGGGCCCGTCTCGCTCAATGGTGACACTCACACTGACCTCCCAGTTCGGGATGCACCCTATGTAGGGCACAGCCGATGCGCCAGGACGCGCTGGGAACGCCTTCCAGTTCGGCGGCGCGCAATATCGCGTATCGACAGACCACGGGTCGCCGAACAGCCGCTGGTGCACCCGTGGCAGCCGTCCATCGACCACCGTAGATTTCGCAGCTGCTTGTCTGCCCACGGCCGTATCATCCAGTCCTCAGTCCTCAATCCTCAATCCTCAGCCACCGCAGCGCTTTGAGCGCGCATCCACGGCGGCGGCACTCACTGCACCGGAGACAGAATCATGGGAATCAAGTGTGGAATCGTTGGCTTGCCCAACGTCGGGAAGTCCACGCTGTTCAGCGCGCTCACAGGCGGCGAGATCGCGGCGGAGAACTACCCGTTCACGACCATCGACCCGAACGGCGGGATGGCAACGGTCACCGACCCTCGGCTCGATGCGATCGCCTCGGTCGTGAAGCCAAAACGTGTGATACCCACCGTCGTCGAGTTCGTCGATATCGCCGGCCTGGTCGCCGGCGCATCGGAAGGTGAAGGACTTGGAAACCAGTTTCTCAGTCATATCCGTGAAACCGACGCGATAGCGCACGTCGTCCGTTGCTTTGAGGACGAGAACGTTGTTCA
>JAZFUH010000009.1:0-3040 GCA_036447125.1 Acidimicrobiia bacterium
TTGCAATCGCGGCATTGGCGCGGTGTCCAACCCGGGTAACGGTCGAGAACCGACTGGGGCAGGGAGAAGGAGGTAGCGCAATCGCGACATACGAATTCAGCCATGGGCAGAGAGTAGGAAGTTCTCCGTGGACACAGCGCCTCCCCCTTCCGACTTCCGACTTCCGACTTCTGCTTTCTGCCGCACCTACCTGGCGGCTACTTGGCCGGCGCCTGCAACCATCTTGAACTCACGGGGCGAAGAAACGTTTACCAATGCATCGGTGAACGAGATCTCACCAGATTCGAACTTCTTGGTGATCGCCTGATCGATGGTCTGCATCCCGAAGAAGGCTCCTTCGGTCATGACCTCCAAGACCTCATCGGTCCGACGCGGGTCGATAAGCCGTTCGCTGACTGCCTCTGTATTGACGAGCAGTTCGGTTATCACCGTACGACCATGCCCATCTGCCTTCGGGATCAGTCTCTGGGAGACGATGGAACGAAGTGCCGTTGCAAACATCTGGCGCACTCGCCGCTCGAGGTACGGAGGAAAGGAGTCAAGGATGCGATGCACTGTCTCCATCGCGTCGAGCGTGTACATCGTTGAGATGACAAGGCGACCGGTCTCCGCTGCGATAAGGGCGGCCTCGATGGTCTCTTGACCCCTCATCTCACCTAGGTAGATTACGTCGGGATCCTGTCGGAGAGCCGAAACCATACCCGCATGGTACGAAGGTGTATCAACCCCGACCTCGCGCTGGCTGACGATCGAAAGCTTGTCGCGGTGGAGTACCTCTATTGGATCTTCGATCGTGATGATGCTCACCCGCCGCGATGAGTTGATGTGATCGACCATCGCCGCACAAGTCGTTGTCTTGCCTGAGCCGGCAGGGCCGGTCACGATGATCAGCCCGTCATGCTCGTCACACGCGCTTGCTATATCCTTGGGCAATCCCAACTCGACGATCGTCCTGGAAGATGGGGCAACGGACCGAACAACAATATTCACCGAACCACGCTGTCTATACGCGTTGACGCGGAATCTTCCCAACCCCGCCCTCCCATATGCAAAGTCGATGTCAGAGACATCATCAACCTCAGTCTTGAGACGATCAGGCAGGAGCTCGTGTAGAAGCCTGAGCGTGTCGTCCGGATTGAGGGAAGCGAGTTCGGCCGGAAGCAGTACACCGTCAATGCGATATGCAGGTGGTGATCCGACCTTGAGATGCAGGTCCGACCCATCGGTGGATACGAGCTTCTCCAGAAGCTCGTGGAGGCTGGGGTTCTGATCAGTCACGAAGGATTCCCTGTGGTCGTTTGTCCACAAGCGGTATCGGACGTTCGATGCGTCCCCTTAATGAAGTTCCCAATAGCTCGTCAGTGCATCGACTGCCAACTCTGTCATGCGTCTCGCTGATCCGGTCGATTCGGTGGGCCATGACGTCCTTTTGGCCTCTCCAGCCAAGCCCTCAACGGTTGCCCTCGAGGACTCCGCGAGCGCGCCGAGGTTGTATCCGCCTTCGAGGGTCGCAATCACCCTTGCTTTCGGTACCTGATCGGCAGCCCAGCTCGCCATCGAGCCGAAGTCCTCTGCTTCGAGCCTCAGTCCTCCCAGAGGGTCGAGGCGGTGTGCGTCATAACCGTTGCTGATGAGGATCCAATCTGGATCGAATTGCTTCACCACGGGCGCCACAATGCGACCAAAAGCCGCAAGGTACGCGTCTGCGCTCGTTCCTCCGGGTAACGGCACGTTGATCGTCCTGCCTGCGCCGGGGCCTTCGCCTCGCTCATCGACCCACCCCGTTCCGGGGTAGAGAGGAAACTCGTGGAGAGACACATACAGCACGTCTGGATCGCGGTAGAACATGGCCTGGGTTCCATTTCCGTGGTGGACATCCCAGTCGACGATCGCCACTCTCCTTCCCAGGCCCCGCAAATACGCGGCCGTCACGGCAACGTTGTTGAAGAGACAGAACCCCATTGCACTACTTCGCTCCGCATGATGACCCGGCGGGCGAACGGCAATGAACGCTGCATCTGCCACGCCGGCCACAAGAGCGTCCACTGCACCAGGGCCTGCACCGGCAGCGTGAAGTGCCGCATCGAAGGACTCGGGCACGACATAGGTGTCCTCGTCCAATCCACCGCCCCCGTTGAGGCAGAACATGTGAACCTGGTCGATGTATGCACGGGTGTGGATCAACTCAAGAAGCTCACGATCCACGGCTGGAGCAAGCAGTTCAACGACAGAAATGCCTGCTGAACGAACGCCCTCAACAACGGCCCCCAAACGATCCGCCCGCTCCGGATGCCCCGGAGGGGTGCGATGATTCAGGCTTGATTCATGGGTCACGAGCAGTACAGACATCAAAGCAATTGTCCCACGCACTTGACCCACTGAAATCGCGGTTACCCTGTTGGCGCGTGGCGCGACCCTTGGAGAGGTCTTGGCACTTGTAGATTCACCGCACCGAGTTTTTCAACGAGGCACCTGGCCCGGTTCCGTGTCGCTTCGTCGCGGCTGGGCACGGGCAGAAGCCCGACCTTGGAATGCAACCGTCGATGATGCCTCACTCCGTGTTCTCCGTGGTGGGAGCGGGTTCATCGGGGCGTGTGTGGACAAGCTCAATCTCGCCGGAGCTCCGGCCGTGTTGTCCTCACCGTTGTCACGATCCGCTCGAAAGCCTTGGGAGAGTGCCGGATTCGTCGACTACATCAGTCTTGCGCTCATGAGACTCGGCCTCGACGCCCCGATTCCTCCCCCTCAACATCTCGTGGCGCGGGTGGACAAACCAGACCTTGAGGCCATGCTCACCATCGACTGGTCTGCGTTTCCGGAGTTCTGGAGATTCGATCACCTCGCCCTCGTCGAGTCAACGCAAGCCACCTCCAAGTCCAGCGTGTTCGTGATCAAGGATGGAGACCTCGGCATCGCAGGTTTCGCCGTCGTCGGCTACGGGCATGCCATCTCCTATCTCCAGCGGGTCGCCGTTGAACCGAAGTGGCAGGGACAAGGAATGGGGCGAAGCCTCATTCGAGCAGCGGCCCGCAGCGCAAGA
>JAZFUH010000010.1:0-3877 GCA_036447125.1 Acidimicrobiia bacterium
ACGTTTCCCATCGGGCTCCTTGACACGATTCGCGACGGTGCCGATTCGGTGATCGAACTCGGAGAGCATGTGATGGCCATCAAGCGCCGGTACCTCACATCGGTCGAGGCAGCCGATCCATACCTGCGACCAGCCGTTCTGGCGGCCATGATCGGTGAGATTCGCACGCTGCTACCGGTGACGGCCGTCCCGATCGTGCGCATTTGCGCGACGAAGAGATAGCCCTCCCGTACTCGGCCGGTCAGCGGCTTCCGTAAGCCAGCACACCTTGTCCGATCGAGGGCATTCGTAGAAGTACTGGAACCCTTGGTAGCGGGCGGTTTCCACTGGATTCCGGATGGGACGAATTGAGCCGTCCCATTCTTGAAGAGACTCTGGCCTTTCCCAGGTTTGGTGGAGTCAGCTGACTTGAGTCAGCGGTGCGGCTGGCTCGTTGCGGAGGGTCGCAAGGCACTCGAAGGTCTCGGGCTGTTCCATGATCGTGAAAGGCCTTCCGACACATCCAGGTGACGTGTCGTCGAGGAGCAAAGCATCCATGTGAGGCGCCATCCGGCAACCTCTGAGACAGCATCGTCGAGGACTCCTGCGCCACGGGCCGTTCGACACCACACATCCGGATGCTGAGCCGTTCACGTGTTCCGTCGATGTTGCGGGTCTGGAGCCGGCGAGTTCTCCCCATCCCGGTCATGCGTAGGCTGCGACGGTTACGAGCAATCCGTACCGGTCGGGAAGAGAGAGCCATGTGCCATCGCTAAACACGAATTTCTTACAGCAGGCTTGCGTGACGGAGCTTGCGTGTAACCTCGCGGTTCACGCGATCAAAATCAGGAACAACGCGCATGTAGGGATCGAGCTCCGTGTTCCACCGCTTTTGATACTGCGCCATCCGACGTGAATAGCCGACGGCAAAATTGGCTGGATCGCGATTCTTGTGAAGCGCCTTTCGTCTGAAGACGTCGACAACGTCCAAGACTTCTGCCTGTCCGTCGGTGAGCCTCCAAATGTCGTACAGGTCTCGACACTGCAATCTCTGCATCACGCATCTCAGCTTCTCAGCCAGCGTCTCATTCAGGGTATAAGTCAGCAAGGCAGGGGAGCTGACCTGGTCAGCGTATCTATTGATGAGCGTGGCGGTTGATGACGTATCGATGACAAGCTCGTCATCCGAAATGTCCAGCTTTATCTTCCGTGGACTCTGAGAACCGGTTGGGCCGATGAACTCGATCTGTGTTCTCGGTTCGTGCACCAACTCGATGCTGGGAAGTCCGATCGCTGCTGCTACATCAGTGAGCGTTTCATTGAGTATGGCCTGCTGGGTCTGCTGATCCACATTCCCAACAATGTTCAAGTCGATGTCCGCTGAATATCTGTAGTCGCGGAAATAGCAGAGGCGTAGCGACGTCCCACCCTTGAACTGGAATATGTTTCCATTCGGATGCCGCGCCAGTGCACCGATCACGTGCGTGAGTACATAATCGCGTTCAACAGTCTGAGTGTCGACCTGATCGTCCGTAGCGATCTGGGTGAGTTCTCCAAGACTCAGCATGTCTCAACCCGCTGGTACTTGGTCCAAGGCAGCCGTAGACCAAGCGACACGTGCTGATGTGTCAGTGTATTCTCCCGGATCGGTTCCTCCAGACTCGATCGTGACAACGCGTCGAAATCGATCCGAGCCGAGGAGTTCCTTGGCCATGTTCTGATATCCGACCCGATGTGCGATTGACGCGAGACGTTGCAACGCAGCAGTCAGCCTCAACACCTTTGCGAGTCGCCGAACTTCTTCCACATCGATATTGCCGCCCAGAGAGTCGAGGGCGTCTGCGACAACGTCCACACCTCCGACTCGTTCGACGCTGCGTGTGCTTTCCAGCAGAGCGCGTTCGATTGTCGAAACACTCGACAAGCCGTCATGGCTTGGGAGCGCACCAACGGCGAGCGTGGACTCGTATTCGAATACGGCATCCAACGGCCACCCTGCAATAGAACTCATCTGGATTCGCTTAGGGGATGCGACATCGATTCTTCGACTCGGATGTGTGAGGACACCGTGGAACGACAACGCTGAACGAAACGAAACACGATGGGGCGTGTTGCCCAGAGCCGCCCGCGTCGCGATCAACACATTCTCAGAGACGGGTGATGTTCCATAGAGGCCCGGCGCACGGGTCATGTAGATTCCGCGCGTAACCCGCGCCACAAGACCCTGTCGCGCCAGGCGCGTCAACAGGTTCGATGTAGCCTGGGGTGACTTCTCCATGATCTCAGCAGCCTCAGCAGATGTGAAGGTTGTTTTCTGCATCTGAGCGAGTCGGTTCAACAGATGCAGCGTCGTGTTGTTCATGATGGCACTCCCGAAATTGAGCTATAATTGTATGTTTATACACGTCAATAGTGTAATGACACACAATACTGGCACACCTCTTGGCTCCTGTCAAGGAACCTGCTTGGCCCCACCGCTCTCGTCTGGTTTGGCCCCACTCGTGGTGTGTGTGGTGACGGCGAAAACCGCTGTATACAGCGAATCCGAGCGTTCGAATGCTTCGGTGCAGGAACGGTCTGTACGCGATCTCTGACAGTCCGAATCGGCTCGGCAAACCGCCGTCGGTGAGCCCGAGGGTCTGTGGTCTGCGCGGCGTGGCGACGACCGCATCATCTACGAGATCTTCGATGACGACGGATCTGCTCATTCACCGCGTGCAACACCGAGTGGCATACGAAGAGCGCCACCTCGTTGGGCGAGGCAGCGCTCTTCCTCGAGCCGTTTCATGTCGTGCTCAGGACCTGGTTCTGCAGCCGTCAGAGCAGTGGGCCACGCGGGGTACGGTGAATCGCTTCATGCGGTTTCTCCTTTCTAATCAACGTTGGGTTCTGTACGTGTGGTCACGCAGCGCAACAGGACAGGTTCTTGACGTCCTTGTTGAAAGTTTGGGCTGCAAGCTTGAGTGCCTCCGCCATCGTGAGATACGGGTGGAACATTGCGGCGATCTCGTCGACCGTGGCGTGGTAGTTCATGGCCACGACCGCTGCCTGGATGACGTCGCCCGCTCCTTCGGCAAGCACATGGGCACCGAGCAGCTCCCCGGTTGATTCGTCCGCGACGAGCTTTACTGCCCCCGTCGTATCCCGGTTCACCAACGCCCTGGGCACTGCGTCCAATGGGAGAAGCGATGTCATGACCGGGTGTCCGGCTTCACGTGCTGCTTCCTCGGTGAGACCGACTGAGGCGATCGATGGGGAGGTGAACGTCACTCTTGGCATCGTACGGAAGTCGATCGTACGTCTCGCCCCGCGCAGCGCGTTCTCTGCAGCGATGTTGCCCGCGGCAGCCGCAACGTAGACGAATTGTGGCGTCGTTGTCACATCTCCGGCTGCCCAGACGGATGGGTTCGATGTGCCCAGGCCTGCATCGACGATCACGGCACCTCGGGAGTCTGTTTCGACACCGGCCACATCGAGGCCGAGGCCCGCCGTATTGGCTCTCCTGCCTGTAGCCATCAGAAGCTTGTCTGCCTCGAGACGCGTGGTGGCGCCTGCGCTTTCGATCTCGAGCCAGACACGGTCACCTTCCTTGCCAGCCCTTGTAACCAACGCGCCTTCGTGGACAGCAGCACCTTCACCGATCAGGTGGTCCCGCATCAGCGTCGAGATCTCTGGTTCCTCGAACGGAGCGATACGGTCCAGCGCCTCGACCCAGGTGACCTTCGATCCGAGATGGGCGAAGAGCTGTCCAAGTTCGAGACCAATGGCGTTGGCACCCACGACGATCAGCTCCTCCGGAAGCTCTGTCAGTTCGAGCGCCGTGGTTGACGTGAGATATCCGGTGTCGTCGAGTCCCTCGATCGGAGGCAGCCACGAGGATGCCCCGGTCGAGATGAGG
>JAZFUH010000011.1:0-8613 GCA_036447125.1 Acidimicrobiia bacterium
ACGGCCATCAAGGCAGCGGATCTTGGCTACTCGACACTCGTCATGTCGACAGACCCCGCTCATTCGCTTGCCGACGCGTTCGACATGCCGCTCGGTGACATGCCAACGCCCGTGGTCCCGAACCTCGACGCACAGCAGATCGATAGCCGGCAACGCCTCGAAGAGTCATGGGGCGAGGTGAGGGATCACCTCACGGAGCTGTTCGACTGGTCAGGGCTCAAGGGCATCGAGGCCGAGGAACTCACCGTCTTCCCCGGCATGGATGAGCTCTTCTCTCTCGCTGCGGTACGAGACCATGCACGATCGGACGTATACGACCTGATCGTCGTCGATTGTGCACCGACTGCTGAGACCTTGCGGCTTCTGAGTCTGCCCGAAGTGATGTCGTGGTACATGGACAAGATGTTCCCCATCGGTCGCAGGGTGGCCAGGGTGGTGCGTCCCGTCATATCAAAGGTCTCGACGATTCCCATTGCAAATGAAGCCGTCTTCGACGCGGTGGCGCGGTTCTACGACAGGCTCGATGGCATCAGGGAGATCCTGTCAGACAGTGATGTCACGACAGCGCGGCTCGTCATGAACCCGGAGAAGATGGTCATCTCTGAGGCCAGACGGACCTACACGTACCTCAGTCTGTTCGGATACGCAGTCGATTCAGCGATCGTGAACCGTGTGCTGCCGGATACGGTCTCTGACCCTTACTTTGCGCGCTGGCGTGAGATCCAAGCGGGACATCTCGAAGATATCCATGAGGGGTTTGCAGGCACAGATATAAGGACGCTCAGACTCTTCGAAGAGGAGATGGTCGGTCCTGAGCTGTTGCGAGTGGTCGCCGATGAGTTGTACGGCGACACTGATCCGACCCACAAACTGTCCGAGGCCGAACCGCTACGAATCGAAAGCGCTGATCCGGGGGGCGATGTCGAACTCATCATGAGCGTGCCGTTTGTCGAGCGCACCGACGTCGACCTGATGCGCCACGGCGACGAGGTGTTCATCACGATTGGGCCGCACAGACGATCCCTTATGCTCCCTGATTCATTGCAGCGTCGTACGATTCGTGGTGCCAGGATCCACGAAGGGGAGCTTCGCATCGTCTTCACATTGGAGGAATCGTGACAGCCAACCGAAGTTCGGACCCGCTCGTGACCGGGGTCAGGAAGGCGTTCATCCATTTCTCCAAAGCTGCACTTGAGGTTGCATCAGGTATCGGCGATCTTGTGACGGGCATCACCGAAACCATTCGGTCTGATGACTCGAACGACGAAGCGGCAGCCGACGGCCCTCAGAAGATCGATATCGAATGATCACGGTGGGCATCGACATCGGCGGTACGAAGGCGCTCGCCGTCAGACTGGACGGCACAGAGATAGTTGCCCAGACGCGATTCGTGGTCGACAGGTTGACGGGGACGATCGATGCGATCATCCAGTCGGTCGACTCCGTTCACACCGATGACGTAGATGCCATCGGGGTCGGTGTCGCCGGTCTTGTCAATTCGAAGGACGGGACACTGGTCTGGGGCCCGCACGTACAGGGAACGAGCCTCGGGGTGCGCTCAGCCCTGTTCGACCGGTTCAAATTACCGATCCATGTGGACAACGATGCCAACACCGCTTCACTCGCCGAGCTCCGTCTGGGTGACGCCAAGGGATACCAGAACGTTCTCCTGGTGACGCTTGGCACAGGTATCGGCGGTGCGGTGATCATCGACGGCTCGGTGTATCGCGGTGGCGGGTTCGCCGGGGAATGGGGACACGTGCAGATCGATCGGGACGGGCTCTTGTGTGATTGTGGGAAGCGTGGTTGTTGGGAGACAAGGGCATCAGGACCGGCATTGGTCGGTCTTGCACGTCAGGTCATCACGTCGAACCCCGACAGCTCCTTTGCACGGATTCTGGGGGCAGAACCGATCACGGGTGAGTCTGTCGTGTCCGCGGCCGACGGAGGGGACGAGACCGCGCGCGCTCTCGTGACCGAGGTCGGCAGGTCCCTTGGCCAGGGACTCGCAGGTCTTGTTGCGATATTCGACCCCGAGCTCATCGTTGTGGGAGGAGGCCTCGGGTCGATAGGGGAGTCCATCGTCGGCCCGGCGAGGAGGGTTCTCGTCGATTCTCTCCATGGAGGCAAGCTGCGCGTGCCCCCAGCGATCCAGGTGGCGAGCCTGGGCCCGGCCGCAGGCGCGATCGGTGCTGCGCTGCTTGCAGCAGAGGAGACAGCATGAGCGAAACGCAACGGATCGGGGGTGTCATCGCGATAGATGATGACCCTCCGGTCGATGCACGCTCTCGCCAAGAGCTCGTCATCGAGGCATTGATGCTGCTCCCGAACGTCGTGAAGCTCCTCAGCGGTTTGCTCCGTGACAGGCGTGTTCCGATGCGGCGCAAGGCGCTCATCGGCGCGGTCCTCGTCTATGTGATCAGCCCTGTTGACCTGATCCCGGATTTCGTGGTTGGCATTGGTAGGCTCGACGACCTCGTGCTTGTTTCCTTCGCCATCGATCATCTCATGTCTGGAGCAGGCGAAGACATCGTAAGATCGCACTGGGACGGATCCGAGGACGGGCTCGACCTCGTCCGATCTGTCTTTGCGTGGGGAGCTGCCATCATACCCGACGGCGTACGCCGCTTGCTTGCGCGATAGCGACCGTTACAGACATTCCAGGGATCCATATGCAATTCCGACGAATCGACGATCTCCCACCGTACGTGTTTGGTGAGATCAACCAACGCAGGACCGAGGCTCGCAGGGCGGGGATCGACGTGATCGATCTTGGTTTCGGCAACCCGAACATTCCTTCGCCCCCCGGTGTGGTCGACAAGCTCGTTGAGGCTGCGAGGCAGGGAAAGAACCACAGGTATTCGGCCTCGCGCGGAATTCCCAACCTTCGCAAGGCCGTTGCAGATCGCTATCAGCGTGCGTACGGCGTGAGTCTTGACCCTGAAACCGAGGTGATCAATACGATTGGGGCAAAGGAGGGCTTGTCGCATCTCATGTGGGCGCTCGTCCAGCCGGGCGATGTCGCTCTCGTACCCGAGCCCTCATATCCGATTCACATCTATGCCCCTGTTCTCGCCGGTGCAGAGGTGCGTCGTGTGCACCTGTCCACTGATGCGGACTTCTTCGAGCGGCTCACAGCCGCCTTCCGAACATCGTGGCCAAAGCCGAGGGTGATCGTCACGTCGTTTCCCCACAATCCGACGACCGCGACGGTCGATGTCGGGTTCTTCAAACGTCTCGTCGAGTTCGCCCACCGAAACGACGTGATGCTCGTGAACGACTTCGCATATGCAGACATCAGTTTCGACGGGTACAAGGCGCCATCGCTGCTTCAGGTCGACGGCGCGAAGGAAGTGTCGGTTGAGCTGTACACATTGTCGAAATCTCACTCGATGGCTGGCTGGAGGGTCGGGTTCGTCGTCGGCAACGCGCAGATGGTGAGCGCTCTGCAACAGCTCAAGTCCTATCTCGACTACGGCACTTTCCAACCGATACAGATCGCGTCGATCATCGCGCTGAACGAACACGATTTCTACATCGAAGAGGTCGTCGGCGAGTACAAGGCTCGACGTGACACACTGGTCGACGGTCTCAACCGCGCGGGGTGGAAAATGGATGCTCCCCTTGCGACGATGTTCGTTTGGGCGAAGATTCCGGATCGATTCCTGCATATGGGGAGCCTCGAGTTCGCTCTTGACCTGCTCGACAAGGCCGCCGTAGCTGTGAGTCCCGGGATCGGGTTCGGGCCGTCTGGTGATGAGCATGTGCGTTTTGCCCTGGTTGAGAACGAGCATCGCATCACCCAGGCAGTGCGAAACATCCGGAAGTACCTCAACGCCGACGGTGCGTAACCGACGACAGGTACGGGTCTTCTTCGGGCGTGTGCAGCGTCCGTTTTCCGACTTCCGCATTCCGACTTCCGGCAGCGGATCGCGGACTGCGGACTGCGGATTCTTGAAACGTCTCCCGTCCGTCAGAAGTCAAAAGAGCCACCAACCACTTGGGACTGAGAACTCAATGGATTACGCCGTACTCTTTCCCGGTCAGGGAAGCCAATCTGTCGGAATGTGCCCGGACGCACGGAGCAGATATCGCGACCTCTGCGGCGCCGCAGCAAACGAAGTGCTCGGCTGGAACCTCGACGCACTGGTCAGCAACGGTCCTGAGGACGTCCTCACCGAAACACAGCATGCCCAGCCGGCACTCTTCGCGGTCTCGTACGCACTGTGGAGCGAGTTCGCATCCCACATCATCAGGTTGCCCGTTGCTGCTTGTGGTCACAGTCTCGGCGAGTACACGGCGCTCGCAGCCGCAGGTGCGCTCGAGTACTTCGATGGGTTGGGACTCGTTGCCAAACGCGGAGAAGCAATGGCCGGGGCAGCCGCCCTGGAACCCTCCGGCATGGCTGCACTGCTTGGTGCGGACCTCGCTGTCGCGCGGGCTGTCGTGGCAGAGCGAGCAGGAGAGGGTGGCAGACTCAGTGTCGCGAACATCAACGCACCCGGTCAGGTGGTCCTTGCCGGTGGCCGCGATGACCTCGAGTGGCTCGAAGCGAACGCCAAGGCCCTGGGTGTTCGCCGTGCGGTCAGGCTCAAGGTTGCTGGAGCCTTCCATTCGCCATTCATGGCGACCGCTGCTGATCAGTTGGAAGAGGCACTGGGTTCTGTCTCATTCTCTGCGAGTGCATTTGATGTCTTTGCGAATGCAACGGCCGGGTCGATAACTGATCCGCGGGCCACACTCATTGAGCAGCTCACTTCCCCCGTACGCTTCTGCGAATCACTCGAACACATCGCCGAGCTAGGCGTTGACACCTTCGTGCACATCGGACCGGGCGACGTGACGGCCGGACTCGCAAGACGAACGCTGAAGGGGTCGAACGTGAAGGTTGTCTCTTCTCTCGAACAAGCTCGCACAGTCGCGGCTGAGCTCTCCGTACAATGATGCGCCTCAGGGAAGGAAGCCTATGAAGAACGCGACGATCACGGGATGGGGCATGTGCGTTCCTCAGTCCATTGTCACGAACGACGACCTCGCAACGGTCATCGATACGAGCGATGAATGGATCACTTCACGCTCCGGCATCAAGGAGCGAAGAGTCTCACATGTCAACAACTCGGACATGGCGACGCTTGCGGGAAAACGTGCCCTCGCGGCCAGCGGTCTCCAGCCGACGGATCTCGACTATGTCATTGTCGCCACATGCACACCGGATCGACAAATCCCTTCATCGGCGGCGTACGTCCAGGCAAAGATCGGGGCAGATTCTGCCGCGGCGGCAGACATCAATGCCGGCTGTTCGGGCTTCATCTACGGGTTGTCGATGGCCCATGGTCTCATTGCAACCGGAACTGCAGAAAGGGTGTTGCTCGTAGGATCAGAGCAGATCAGCTCGTATCTGAATCTCGACGAGCGCTCAACGGCCGTGCTGTTCGGTGATGGTGCAGGAGCTGTGATTGTTGAGGCGTCCCGAGATGACTCCGGCATCAAGTCGATGTCCCTCGGAGCAGATGGAAACGGCGCGGAGTATCTCACCGCGACCGGTCTCGGTACAGAACTTATCGGGGCAGACGAACCAAAGGCAATCGTCATGGATGGCATGCAGATCTTCAAGGGCGCCGTGGTACGCATGGGCGACGGAACTGTCAACGCAGCAAAGGAGGCTGGATGGGAGATCGGTGACATCGATCTCGTGATCCCTCATCAAGCCAATGCGCGGATCATCGACGCAGTCAGACGACGCATCAAGGCTGACGAATCCCGGGTGTTCGTCAACATCCACAAGTACGGCAACACGTCTGCGGCAACGATTCCTATCGCGCTCGCTGAGGCAGTTGACGAGGGCCGCGTGTCCCCGGGTGCGAAGCTTGTCTTCGTTGCCTTCGGAGCCGGTCTCACCTGGGGTGCGACGGCGTTCCAATGGGGAGACCGTGTCGAACCGATTGCCACAACGGACGAAGAGCTTCCCGAGCCAGACCGGACAGGTCTTGAGATATTGATCGCAAACCAGAAGAGTCTTCAACAATGACCGGCGTCGCTCTCGTCACCGGTGCCTCGCGAGGAATCGGTCGCGCCATCGCTCTGAGACTTGCTGAAGACGGTTTCTCGGTCGCCGTCAACTACGCATCGAGCAAGGCGAGAGCTGCGGCCGTGGTTGACGAGATCGCGTCGGCCGGTGCAAGCGCGATGGCTGTCCAGGCAGATGTCCGAGACCCTGACGCGGTGAGTTCGATGTTCGAGTCTGTCACAGCCGAACTTGGCCCGGTCGCGGTTCTCGTGAACAACGCGGGGATCACAGACGACGGATTGCTCCTGCGCATGACGGTTGATCAGTGGGACAACGTGATGAACACGAATCTGCGTTCGACGTTTCTCTGCACCAAGGCAGCGCTGCGCTCCATGGTGCGCTCAAGAGCGGGGAGGATCATCAACATCAGCTCTGTGTCGGGAATCTCGGGTAACCCTGGCCAAGGAAACTACGCAGCTTCCAAGGCCGGCATCATCGGCTTCACCAAGTCAGTGGCGAAAGAAGTCGGGTCAAGGGGTATCACCGTGAACGCCATCGCCCCGGGATTCATCCAGACAGACATGACGTCTGCGCTGGGGGACAATGTCACAGACGCAGTGGCGGAACGGATCGCCCTCGGCAGGCTCGGCCTGCCGGAGGAGGTCGCATCGGTGGTCGGCTATCTTGCTTCCGACGGTGCTTCGTACATAACGGGTCAAACCATCGTCGTAGACGGTGGCTTGACCCTCTGACCAACCAGGAAGGTACCCATGGAACGTGCAGAGATCGAATCGAAGCTGAATGAGCTTCTCGTGGAAGAACTCGGCCTTGATGCCGACAAGATCACCCCTGAGGCGAGATTTGAGGAGGACCTTGAAGTTGACTCGCTCGGTGTTGTCGAACTTCTGATGGCCCTTGAGGACAACTTCGGTGTGCAGATCCCTGATGAGGAAGCGGAGTCCATCGGCACTGTCGGACAGGCGGTCGATCTGGTCGTTGCCAAGCTCGCTGGTTAGGACATCTTGTGAACGGACGTCGGGTTGTCGTAACCGGCCTGGGTACACGAACCTCCCTCGGGTCGAGTGTGGCGGAATTGTGGGGAAACCTTCTCGCGGGAAGAAGTGGGATCTCACGGATTGAACGCGTCGATGTCTCTGACATCACCACAAAGATCGGGGCAGAGGTCAAGGACTTCGACATCACGGATTACATGTCCAAGCGCGATGCTCGCAGACTCGACCGGAGTGCCCAGTTCTTCTGGGTTGCCACCCAACAGGCCCTGGAGGATGCAGGGATCGCCTATGAGGAGGATGATCCCGCGGCGCTCCGCGCCGGGATCATTGCCGGCACAGGAATCGGTGGAGTCGAGACCATGGAGGAGCAGATCGGTATCCTTGCCGATCGCGGTCCAAGTCGCATCTCGCCATACGGAATCGCGATGATCATTTCGAACATGGCCGGTGGAGTCGCCTCGATCGATTTCAATCTTTACGGTCCCAATTCGACCGTTGTCACTGCGTGCGCGGCATCAGCGAACGCGATCGGCGATGCCGCAGCCTTGATCGCTCGAGGTGCGGCCGATGTCATGGTTGCAGGTGGGGGAGAGGCAGCGATCACCCGTTTTGCTCTCGCAGGATTCGCCTCTGCAAGAGCAATGAGCAAGAACAACGACGACCCCGAGGGTGCGTCGCGCCCGTTCGACCTCAACCGTGACGGATTCATCATGGGTGAGGGCGCAGCGGTGCTGATTCTTGAGGACCTTGAACACGCTCGGGCCCGACAGGCGAATATCTACGGTGAAGTGCTCGGGTATGGGATGTCGGCAGACGGTTACCACATCACCCTGCCGAGACCCGGAGGCGCCGGTGCAGCTCGCGCGATGGAGTCGGCACTTGCTGACGCCGGTGTCGCTCCTGGTGAACTCGGCTACATCAACGCACATGGCACCTCAACACCGGCGAACGACAAGACAGAGACGGCCGCGATCAAGACCGCATTTGGCGACGCTGCGTACGACATTCCCATCTCGTCGACGAAATCGATGACGGGCCACCTTCTCGGAGCGGCGGGCGCGATTGAGTCACTTGCATGTCTGCTCGCCATCAGGGACGGCGTGATTCCTCCAACGATCAACTATGAGACCCCGGATCCGGAGTGTGATCTCGACTACGTTCCGAATGAAGCACGGCACGTGTCCATCACCACGGCGATGACGAACTCATTCGGGTTCGGTGGTCACAACGTGTCGCTGGTGTTCGGAGCGCCGCCGGGATAGAAGGTCGCTCGCGGGGCTCGCTACCGAAGTCGGACTTCGGACTTCGGACTTCGGTTTTCGGCCTCCGCCTGTCGGCCGTCGGTTCGAGATCTCGAGTCAGCAAGAGGGTTCGAAACTGGCATCTGGCTTCTGGCATCTGGCTTCTGCTATTCGTTGTACTCATCGAATGATCTCGTGACAAGTGCAGCAACGAGTCCAACGCCGACAAATGACAGACCAGCGGTGATCACGCCCCCGACGGCCTCGAGGGTCTGACAGGTCGAAGGCAGGCAGATGGCCTCCACAACGCTTGAACCGATGAGCCCGCCGGCCATCGTTCCAACGAGCACCG
>JAZFUH010000012.1:0-5584 GCA_036447125.1 Acidimicrobiia bacterium
TGGCAGAGACCACCGTACGCGGGCGTGTAGGTGAGGTAGAGATCTCACTGAGCACCGGAAAGCTCGCACAACTCTCCGATGGGGCAGTCGTTGCTCGCATTGGAGACACAGAGGTCCTCGTGACCGCAACCGCAAAGCGAAGCCTCAGGGAGGGCGTGGACTTTTTCCCGCTCACCATTGATGTCGAGGAGCGCACCTACGCCGTCGGCCGGATCCCGGGGTCGTTCTTCCGCCGTGAAGGCCGCGCATCTGAGAAGGCGATCCTCGCCGATCGTCTCATCGATCGTCCGCTTCGCCCGAACTTCGCAAAAGGATATCTCCACGACACACACGTCGTAGGAACCGTCCTGGCTGCAGACCTAGAGAATCCGCACGACATCATCACACTCAATGGCGCATCGGCTGCCCTTACGATGAGCCCGATTCCCTTCGAGGGTCCGATCGGTGCGGTCAGGCTTGCGCTTGCCGATGGTGAATGGATTCCGTTCCCGACCTACGAGCAGGGTGAAGAGGCTGTGTTCGAGATCGTCGTCGCCGGTAAGCGCAATGCCGATGGAAACATCGACATCGCAATGGTCGAGGCTGGCGCTTCCGAGAACGGCTACCGCATGGTGCAGGACGGCCAGCAGGCCTCGGACGAGGCAACCGTTGCCGCCGGTCTTGAGCTTGCGAAGGAGTACATCGCGACGCTTGTCGATCTCCAGCTCGAACTGCTCGAGAAGCACGGTGAGCCTGAGCCCGTCGAGTGGATTTATGTCGAGGACTACTCGGACGAGATCTATGGGAAGGTTGAAACCTTCGCAAAGCCGAAACTCGAAGCTCTCGGCACCATCGTCAAGAAGCACGAGCGTCAGAGCGCTGAGTCCGAGATCAAGGAAGACACGATTGCGTCTCTTGGTCTCGACGAGGGCGACGAGGACAACCTCAAGCAGGCCAAGGCGGCATTCTCGAAGGTGCAGAGCAATGTCATGCGTTCCAGGGTCGCTGCAGAAGGCGTCCGCATCGACGGTCGCAGCCTCACCGAGATTCGTCCGCTGACGATCGAGGTTGGTCTGGTTCCAGGTGTCCACGGCTCTGGCTTGTTCCAGCGCGGCGAGACCCAGGTGCTCAACATCACAACGCTCGGTATGTTGAAGATGGAGCAGATGCTCGACACGATCTCTCCTGAGGACTCGAAGCGGTTCATGCACCACTACAACATGCCGCCATTTGCCACAGGCGAAGCTGGCTTCATGCGTGGTCCGAAGCGCCGCGAGATCGGGCACGGAGCACTCGCGGAGAAGGCCCTGCATCCTGTGATTCCACCGGCTGAGGATTTCCCTTACGCGTATCGCCTCGTTTCTGAGGTACTGATGTCGAATGGTTCTTCCTCGATGGCTTCGGTTTGTGGTTCGTCGCTCTCCCTTATGGATGCCGGCGTTCCGATCGCTGCTCCCGTTGCGGGCATTGCGATGGGCCTCTTCTATCAGGACGGCAAGTTCGTAACCCTCACCGACATCCTCGGTGTTGAGGACCACCTCGGCGACATGGACTTCAAGGTTGCAGGTACCGCTGACATGATCACGGCACTGCAGCTTGACACCAAGATCGAGGGTCTGCCCGCAGACGTTCTCATCGATGCTATGAACCAGGCACGCGACGCCCGCTTGTTCATCCTTGACGCGATGTCTGAAGTCATTGCAGAGCCACGTAGCGAGCTTGCCGCAAAGGCACCCAAGATCTAGTCGATCATGGTACCCAATGACAACATAGGTGAGGTAATCGGCCAGAATGGCAAGACCAAACGCGCACTCGACGAAGAAACAGGCGCAGTGATCGAGATCGACGACGATGGAACGGTGCGCGTTGGCGCTCCCGATACGGTGTCGATGAACCTCGCCAAGGAGCGCATCCTTGCGATCGGTTACCCGCCTGAGGCAAAGGTCGGCGAGGTGTACGACGGTGAGGTTGTGAACATCACCAAGTTCGGCGCGTTCGTCAACATCCTCCCCGGACGTGACGGTCTGCTCCACATCTCCAAGATCGGCGGGAACAGACGTATCGATAGGGTCGAAGACGTCCTCAACCTCGGCGATGCCGTCAAGGTCGTTGTCCGTGAGATCGACGATCGTGGCAAGGTGAGCCTCGACATGGCTGATGCATCATCAGGTGATGACGGTGCGGGTTCTGACGCTCCTCGCGAGGAGACGATGAGCGATAACCGTGGAGGTCCCAGAGATCGCGGCGATCGTCGTGATGACCGCGGAGGACGCAAAGATGACAGAAGCGGTGGTGCCGGCCGCGCCGACAAGCCTGCCGACAAACCCGGCCGCAAGGTCGTGTCCTTCGAGGACGAGTTCGAGTCAAGCATCTAGCGATAGCACAGGCATATGCGCTTCTTGCGTGATCCGGACCATACATGGTCGAGTCATTGCAAGAAGCGTGAGACAAGAGGCCCCGGGAGCGATCCGGGGCCTCTCTTGTGATACTGCTCCGGTTGGGCGTTACTCGAGGACGAATGTCAGTTTCATGTCGACGCGGAAGTGCTTTATCGTTCCGTCCTCTGCGAGTTCGACCTTGTGCTCTGAGATCCAGGCTCCCCGAATGCCGTCAATGCTTTGCTGGGCCTTCGAGATGCCCTTGCGGATGGCATCCTCGAAAGACCCTGGGGAAGTAGATGTGATCTCGATCACCTTCGCTACTGACACGTTTGGTGCTCCTTTGCTAGCGGCGAGCTCTGGAGGTCAGAATACACCTCGAAGAGTCGGTCGCGGGCGTTCCATGTCAACCCGAACCACATTGTTGAGCACGGCGCTCCTGCGACTCCCGTGTCGACCTCTCCCTTGCAGTCGAACGTATGTTCGACTATCATGACATTCCAGTAGAGGGCGCATGCTGGTGTGAGGACATGAGAGGACACCAGCGGTGGTTACCACCCTTGAACATTCGGTTGATTCGTCGACCCTTTACCAGAATGACTTCGGACACGCCAAGGGCCTGTTGACGCTTGCTCCGGGACAGATCGCAGGGCTGTCCGGCATCCCGGGGTCCGGTCTCACCCGTATCGGTCTGTCGTTGCTCGCCCCATATGCAGTGAAAGGACCACTCGTGTATCTCGATGTGCGTGGGTGGGCGAATCCGATGGCTGCGTGGGAGATGGGGATCGAACCAGAACGGCTCGTAGTCGTTCGTAGCAACGACATCGTGTCATGGGGGAGGATCGTTGCAACCCTGCTTGACGGTGTTCGGGGTGTGTACGCCGAGGTGCCGACGGGGCTCAGGGATCAGGTGCTGTACAAGCTTGCGGCTCTGGCACGGATCAAACGGACTCCCCTTGTGCTCCGACCGATCTCAGGGAAGCTCCCCGGTGGAGTGGCGCACCTGAACCTCGAAGCGTGCGAGGTGTTGTGGGAAGGCACAGAAGCCGGTCACGGAAATCTGACGAGCCGCCGTACCCGTCTTGTTGCATCAGGGAGGGCAACCAGGGGCATGGTTCAGACAATCGAAGTAGAGGATGATGGAACGAACGATCTGCGTGTGGTACCCCACCTGGGCGCTGAGACAGCTGGATATATCAAGGGACGGATCCGGGCAGGATGAACCAGCTCAGGCGGTGGGACGAGACGGCCGAGTCGTTGCGTGCAACGAGGCAGCGGTTGGCCACGGCGTGACCGTTGGCATGTTGTCAAGGTCGGCAGAAGCAATCTGTCCAACGATCGTCTCCATCACACAGGACCTGGCGGTTGAGATGGCGAGGTTCGAACCGGTCGTACAGACGATCGAGACCCTCATCCCCCGTGTCGAGATCCAAGAGCCAGGCACGGTGTACATCCCCATCTCCGGCGCGGTTGAGTACTACGGGGGAGAAGAGGCGCTCTGCGAGCGCATCGAAAAGGAGCTCGATCATTTCGGTGGGGATCGTCGCATCGGTCTCGCAGCAGGCCCATTTGCTGCCTACCAAGCTGTCAGACGGACAACCCGCTCTCAACCGATGCACATTGTTGTGGATGACGCAGCGTTCATTGCAGACCTCGACGTGGCGAGCTTGGGGAGCGACGATCTTGCTGCGACGTTCCGTTGGCTCGGGATCACCACGCTTGGTGCTGTGGCTGAGTTGCCGCGCGATGCCGTCATCTCGAGGTTTGGTCGTGCCGGTCTGGAAGCACATCGCAGAGCAAGGGGTGTCGGTCGTGATGCCACTCCGAGGGGGATCCCGGACGATCCGGCGGTTGAGTCTCACTTCGACCCACCAATCGAGGATTTCGAGCAGGCAGCGTTCGTTGCTCGAAATCTCGCTCAACGCCTTGTGGGGAATCTTGCACCGTATGGGGTTGCCCCCCACAGGGTGATCATCACAGCAACCGCAGCTGACGGCACTGAGCGATCGAGAACATGGCGTAGCGCTGATCCCTTCTCGGAGCGCAGCCTTGTTGAGCGAGTGCGATGGCAGCTGCGGTCGTGGATCGATGGGATGTCAGCCGGGATAAGGGGTGGCCTCGAGGCGTTGCGGTTGGAACCTGCAGACCTCTCCGGGTCTGGTCGTCAGATGGCACTCGAGGAAGACGCCAAAGATTTTGAGGAGACCCAGCGGGCGTTCATGGAGGTGCAGGCGATTGCGGGACAGGACAACTTGCTCGTAGCGAACCCTCAGGGTGGGCGCGATCCGGGGGAACGGATATCTTGGGCCCGGTGGGGGGAGGAGAGCTCGCATGAGCGTGACCCCGACGAACCGTGGCCAGGACGGATTCCGAGTCCTGCGCCCGCGCTCGTGCCCCCCGAGCCTGTGCCATTCGAGATCACATGGGTGGGTGGAATACCCGAGCAGGTGCAGCTTCGGAGCCGATGGGTTCCCGTGCTGTCGTGGGCAGGTCCGTGGCGACGGGTGGGGCGCTGGTGGGACGGAGGGGGAGTATCGGACCGCTATCAGATCGTGACATCAGCCGGGGCCTACCTGTGTGAGGTGAGAGAGGGAAGGACGTATCTGATCGGTGTCTACGACTGATGGCTGCGGTGGAAGACTCTGCGTGGCGTCGTCTCTCTCGATTTCATGCACCGGACCTGCTCTCGAAGTCGTATGACCTACTTCGGATTTCGGTCTTCGGATTTCCGTCTTCGCTTGTCGTCAGCCGTCAGTCTCATGTCGTTGTAAACAGCGTTCATGTCGGATTCCACCCTGGCAGCCAGTGCCTTCAGGTCCTCTCTGTTCGTCATGCCTGTGGTCTCGATCGGGTCGAGGATCCGCATGGATGCATGTCCGGGATAGAAGAACTTCGAACCAGGCCTCGAGACGCGTTCGGTGCCCTCGATCACAACCGGAAGAATCGGGAGACCCGTGTCGATGGCGATGCGAAAGGCACCCTTGTGGAATGGGAGAAGTGCACCTTTGCTGCTGCGGGTGCCCTCGGGGTACACGAGCAACGAGTATCCGCGCTCTGCCGCGATACGGACACCCTCAATGATGGCCTGTCGAGAGGACCCACCCCTCTGACGGTTGATCTCGATGATTCCGACCGTACGCATGGCTCGGGCGACCAGTGGGATCTTGAAGACCTCCTTCTTGGCGAGGTACCGACCCCGGAGCGGCAGTTCGTGCATCAGCAGTGGG
>JAZFUH010000013.1:0-3047 GCA_036447125.1 Acidimicrobiia bacterium
GCTGCACCAGGGCGGGTGACGATCGATGTGAGCAATGACGGTGCCATCCCGCACAACCTCTCGGTTGTCGGTGAGGCCAAGACGTCCGATCTCAACGGTGGTGAGAGTGAAGTGCTCACGCTTGAGAATCTGGCCCCGGGCACCTACACCGTCATCTGTGACATCCCCGGCCACGTCGAGGCAGGCATGGAGACGATCCTCGTCGTTGGCGAAGGCGTCGAAACAGGTGGAAGCAGGGACGACGAGCTGGACTATGCGGCGATCGACGCAGCATTCACCCAATCCATCCTGGAGTTCCCTGCAGAGACCGAGGGCAAGGGGAATCAACCCCTGGTGCCTGAGATCCTTCCCGACGGCACCTTGT
Source organism: Acidimicrobiia bacterium (assembly GCA_036447125.1). Classification (GTDB taxonomy): domain Bacteria; phylum Actinomycetota; class Acidimicrobiia; order Spongiisociales; family UBA5794; genus B3-G11. The sequence continues at coordinate 365 of JAZFUH010000013.1, forward strand.
ACTTCGAGCTGACGGCCGAGATCACCAAGTGGGAGACCGAGCCCGGTCGCTTCGTCGATGCGTGGACCTACAACGGGCAGGTCCCCGGTCCCGCTATCCGGATCGAGGTCGGCGACAAGGTGCGTGTCAAGCTGATCAACAAGTTGCCCATGGGCACCGACATCCACTGGCACGGGATCAGGACGCCGAACTCCGAAGATGGAGTCGCACCCGTCACCCAGGCCCTGATCGAGGCGGGCACGGAGTACGAGTACAACTTCGTTGCCGAGAGGGAAGCGATCGGCATGTTCCACGCCCACCATGCGGCACAGATCCAGGTGCCGAATGGCTTGTTCGGGATATTCCAGATCGGTGACACGCCGATCCCTCGAGGTCAGACCATCTCCGGAGTGACGATCCCTGAGGACATCGAGATCGCTCTCGAGATCCCGATGGTGCTCAACGACGCAGGGGTGATCGGATACTCCCTCAACGGAAAGAGCTTTCCTGCCACCGAACCGTATGTTGTGAACGTCGGAGATTGGGTTGTCGCCACCTACTACAACGAGGGTCTCCAGATCCACCCGATGCATCTGCACCAGTTCCCGCAATTGATCATCGCAAAAGACGGTATCGCACTCGACCAGCCCTATTGGGCAGACACGGTGAACGTCGCCCCCGGTGAGCGCTACACGGTGCTCTTCAATCCCGATACGCCGGGGACCTGGGTCTGGCACTGCCACATCCTGACGCACGTCGAACGTGAGGATGGCGTGTTCGGCATGCTCACGGCCATCATCGTCCAGGACGCATAGAACAGATTGCCTCAGCGTTGGAGCCCGGTAGTGATACCGGGCTCCTGTCGCGTCCTCAGACGACGGTGACGAGACCGAACCCGTCTCTCGAGAGAATCGCTGCAAGGTCGTCGAGAATCTGACCTTTCGCCTCGTCGATGTGCTCTGCCTCGGAGCGAACTCCATGCGCCCTATAGCCGATCACCTTGATTCGCATCGCCGGGTCGATGCGACGGAGCCAGGTCGATGTCTTCTCCATCGTGTCGATGTCGTCGTTGTATCCGGGCACGACGAGCAGCCGCACCTCGTGGAGGCGGTCCATCCGCGCGAGATGTTTGATCGATGCGAGAACCTCTGTGTTCTCCCTTGCTGTGAGACGCACATGGGTGCCCGGGTCGAGCGCCTTGAGATCGATCATCGCGCCATCCATCACATCGGCGAGCCGATCCCAGACGTCAAGAGGCGCCGAGCCGTTGCTGTCGATGAGCGTCGTGAGGTGCGACAACCCGTCTTCAGTCTTGATGGCGAGAAAGAGTTCCCGAACGAACTCTGCCTGCAATGTGGCTTCACCGCCAGATACCGTGATCCCTGCAATGAACGGCGCGACGGGGCGAATCTCACGCAGAAGATCTTCAACAGTCATCGTGCGTGCAAGTGGTGTGCTGTCGATTGGGCAGACATCGATACAAATATCGCATTCGGTGCATAGCTGCCTGTCGAGGATCACCAGCGGTCCCGGCTCGATCGTGAGGGCATCTTCGGGGCACGGTTTGACGCATACGCCGCAGCTCGTGCAATCCGTGATCGTGTACGGATTGTGGCAGGTGACGCAGTTGAAGTTGCAGCCCTGGAGGAAGATGACGAACCTGTTCCCCGGCCCGTCGACGACCGAGAACTTGATCGTGTTATTGACGAGGCCGAGGACTGCGTTCACGGATGAGGACTCGTTTGACGGCGCGATCTGTGACGTGTGAGTTTGCGACCGACCCTGCTGCGAACACGGTGGTCGCGTGCCGCTCGGTGCCTTCGCGGTATCGCTCGAGTTCGGACTTGCGCACGAGATACCCTGTGATCCGAACGAAGTCGTTCGAGTCGATGTTGAACGTGAAGTCGCGCATTCCTGTGGCGAAGGCACCTCTGATCATGTCGACCATGGCGCCAGGATTCTTCTTCACTGTGTCGTCGATATGGAAGATGTCAGACACTCCCGCGGCGAAATGCTGATGATGCGGGGCGACGGTCATGATGTGGTCGAAGGTCTCGGGCTCAGATCCGATCGGGATCCGGACGCCTGCGGTGACCCCGACGTCCGAATCGATCCCTGACTGGGAGTGAAAGAACGCATGCCCTCCGCCCCCTGTGCAGTAGGGCATGTCATGGGCATCGACGATCTCGTGGAGCTGTTCGATGATGCGGTAGCTCAGGGTGTCGGCGTCGCCGCCGTCACCGTAGCGACTATCGGATCCTGCGTGCTCCATCAGGATGTCGACGCACTCTGCCAAGCCGTACACACCGAACATGGCGGAGAAGCGATCGAGACGGACAAGACCCTCCACAGCGAGGAAGTCGTGCTCGAAGAACCGTGCCTCTTCGACGAGGAATCGGATCCGGGCAGCCATCACCTCTGCGTTGAGGGCTGCGTAGTAGGGGAGCGCCGTGTCGAGGAACTCTGTTGTCGACCCTGTGTGGTTCAGGGCAACCTCTTTCAGGTTGAGGCGCACAAGTGTGTGGGATCCGCCGCCTTTCTTGAGCGAGTTGTAGCAGCTCACGACGCCATATTCGTCGCCGAGATCACCGACCATCATCGGGTGGTTGACGAAGTGTGGTTTGGCTGTCACGAACACGGTCTCGATGGCGTCGATGAGAAGTTCATCACTTGTGTGTTGCGGGTCGACTTTGAGCGTGAGGTT
>JAZFUH010000014.1:0-7827 GCA_036447125.1 Acidimicrobiia bacterium
ATCAGGGGCTTGCCAAGACGAGCCGCCAGGCGACCGGCGACGTCTCGGTCGGTGTTGCCTGCTCCGAAGAGAACAACATCCCCGCCGTCTGACTCGAGCACAGTCGCAAACGCTGCGGCCGCTCCCGCCGATGGCAGAGCATTGCCGGGGTCGAGGTGGAACACCTTCGTTGCGCCGTGGTCCCCAAGGGTTGCCCATGCTGAATCAGATCCGGCGCCTACATAGAACACCGAGACATCGCCGAGTGTCCTTGCTTTGGCGAGCAGTTCAAGACTGCCATCGGAGGGCGATCCCTCGAGTTCTTCCGCGAATACCCATACCGACATTTCAGATCACCTTCGCTTGTTCGAGAAGCTCAACGATCTTCAGGTAAGCCTCACCTTCGTCCTCGATGATGTCACCAGCTTCTCTGGAGGCGACGCTCGTGACGCTCGCCACGACCTGGCCGACATGTGGCTCGACTCCCAGGTCCGATGCTGTCAACGTGTCGACCGGCTTTGACTTCGCCTGCATGATTCCCTTGAACGTGGGGTAGCGAGGTTCGACGACGCCTGCCGTCACCCCGAGGAGCGCGGGGAGCTCAGAGGTCACAACCTCATAGCCGGTTGCTGTCTGGCGCTCGATCGTGACGACGTCGTCACCGACGTCGACCTTTCGTGCGAACGACAAGCATGGCACGTCGAGTATTTCGGACATCATCTGTGGAACTGCACCCGTGAAGCCATCTGTCGACTCCATTCCCGCGATGACGATGTCGAAGCCCTCGCGCTTGATCGCAGCGCTCAAGATACGTGACGTCGTGAGGGCGTCGGAACCTCGCAGGGATTCGTCATCGATCAGGACGGCCTTGTCAGCACCCATGGCGAGTGCTTGTCTGATTCCTTGGAGAGAGCCGGATGGGCCCATCGAGAAAAGCGTCATCGTCCCCTCGGATGCTTCTGCAAGTTGAAGCCCGACCTCGATGCCGAAACGGTCGGTGTCGTCGAGCACCTGATCGTTTGGGCGCACGATCCAATGGTTCTCGCTGTCGAGGTCGTAAGGCGTTGCAGGGTCTGGGATCTGCTTCACACAGACCGCGATTCTCATGATGATTTGGCTCCTCGTTTGATCGTTCGGGATGATACATCGACTTTGAGCGTTTGCTCAAAGTTCGAGTGATGAGTCCGATGATGTCAGGATCGGGAGGAAGCGATCAAGGATCGACGTGAACTTCGATCTTGCGCGTGCGGCCGCCGCTGTGACTTCATTGTGGGAGAGAGGCGTGGGCGAGATGCCTGCGGCAAGATTCGTGACCAGGGATACTGCGACAACATTCGCCCCCATGTGCCTGGCTGCGATCGCTTCTGGCACTGTCGACATGCCGACCAGATCCGCTCCGAGACGTTTTGCCATCTGCACCTCGGCAGGCGTCTCATACGACGGTCCGAGGAACCACGCGTACACACCCTCGTGCGGCGTCGCGCCAACTTCGGTGAAGACCTTGGCGAGCTTCTCCCTGAGATCGAGGGAGTACACCTCGGACATGTCCGGAAATCGCGGCCCGAGGCGATCATCGTTCTGACCTGTGAGCGGATTGCGACCCGCAAGATTCAGATGATCCGAGACGATCACCAGATCACCTGACGCTAGGCCTTCACCCACCGCTCCCGCAGCGTTCGTGAGCATGATGTTCCTTGCTCCCGCAGAAATCGCTGTTCGAACGCCGAAAACGACCTCGCTCATCGTCCAACCCTCATATGCGTGAACGCGACCCGAAAGGACCAGGAGGCGTCGACCATCGATGGGAACCGATATGAGGCTTCCGCCGTGACCGACGACCCTCGGTACGGAGAAGCCCGGTATCTCCTCGTAGGAGATCTCGATGACGCCGTCGAGTGTGCGTGCGTACTCACTGAGGCCAGATCCGAGCACGATCGCGGCGTCGTGTTTGTCCACGCCGGTTCTTGCGGCGATGACGATCGCTGCTGCATGAAGCGCGTGAGTCGGGTCGATGGTCATTGAATCTTTCCAAGGATCAGGTCGTGAGCCGACGGTGGATCGTCGCCGATCTCCCAAGCATTATCGAGCGCAAGGAGTGCAGACTGAAGCTTGGTCTCATCGTTGTATGCGATCCGTGCGAGAAGATCGCCCTCGTCGACCGCTTCCCCGACCTTCGCCTCAATGAGGAATCCCACGGAGGGATCGATAATGTCGTCCTTGGTAGCGCGACCGCCACCAAGCCTCACACCCGCCGCCCCGATATCGTAGGCATCACAACGTGTCACGACTCCGCTTCGCTTGGCAAGTATGACGTGTTCGTGTGCGGCATGCGGAAGCAGGTCCGTGTTCTCGATCACCGCGGGGTCACCACCCTGGCGTTGGATCAGCTTGATCATGATTTCATACGCCGATCCGGACTCGATGGCGTTCATCGCTCGAGATGCAGCATCATCAAGATCGTGATTGCCAGAGAGCACCAGCATCTCTGCGGCGAAGCGGATGGTGAGCCTTCGTACGTCTTCGGGTCCTTCACCCCTGAGAATGTCAACAGACTCAGCGATCTCGTTCGCATTGCCGACGGTACGACCGAGTGGCTGGGACATGTCCGTGAGGATCGCCGTCACGGGGGTGTCATGGCTTGCCCCGATACCAACCATCGTTTCAGCGAGAGTCGTGGCGTCCGCGACGGTCTTCATGAAAGCGCCGCTCCCAACCTTGACATCGAGCAGCAGGCCGTCGAGGTCTTCTGCGAGTTTCTTGGACATGATGGACGACGAGATCAGAGGCACGGATGGAACTGTTCCTGTGGCATCTCTCAGTGCGTAGATCCGCCTGTCGGCAGGCACGAGCGTTTCGGTTTGCCCGACCATCACTACCCCGATGTCTTCGAGTTGTTCGCTGAAGGCTGAGGGCTCGATCACTGTGGTGAACCCTCTGATCGACTCGAGTTTGTCGAGTGTGCCTCCTGTGTGGCCCAGGCCCCGGCCTGACATCATTGGAACTGCGACACCGCATGCTGCGACGATCGGTGCGAGCGGGATCGAGATCTTGTCGCCGACTCCTCCAGTGGAGTGTTTGTCGACCTTTGGTTTCTGAACCCCTGAGAGATTGAGGACCTCTCCGGAGTGAAGCATTGCTTCGGTCCATGGACCGAGTTCGTCCTGGGACATCCCATTGAAGATGATGGCCATGAGCAGAGAAGAGAGCTGGTAGTCAGGGATCCTGTCTGCTGTGTACTCCTCGATGATCCATCTCAACGCATCTGGTTCGAGGTCGCCGCCGTCACGTTTGGTGCGGATCAGTTCGACCATCGAGTAGCTCATCTGTTTCCTCTCATCGGTACCCGTCCGCTCCTGACAAGAACTCCCTCGGAGCGAAGACGCTGTGTGTGCTCGGTCTCGAGACCCGGCACGAGTCTTCCGGTCGTGGTGATGACTCGCCACCAAGGTAATCCCGGAACGGTGCGAACGATGTTTCCCACGGCTCGCGCTGCCCCGGGGAATCCGGCCTCCTCGGCGACCTCGCCGTAGGTTGACGTCTCTCCCCTCGGGATGCCATTGATGACCTCGACCACGGCGTCTTCAAAGGACGTGTCCATCACACGGTCCCGAAGAGCCTGTCTCCCATGTCGCCCAGGCCAGGGACGATGTAGTAGTTCTCGTTGAGCTCCCTATCGTGGGCCGCGGCGATTATCTGGACGTCCGGATGATCCTCATACATCCGTTTGACGCCTTCGGGAGCGGTCACGACGCACAGTGCCGTGATGTCTGTTGCACCTGAGCTCTTGACCTTGTCGACTGCCCACGAGAGCGATCCCCCGGTCGCGAGCATCGGTTCGCATATGAGCACGGTCGCCTCGGAGAGATCGGGAAGTTTCGAGTAGTACTCGAGGGGGAGCGCGGTCTCCTCGTCGCGAGCAACCCCTGCAAAGCCGACCTTTACATCAGGGATCATCTCGAGAACCGCATCGAGTAGCCCAAGCCCTGCACGCAGAACCGGTACGGCGACCACGTTCTCGATCCGGAATCCTGTTGTTGGCTCCATCGGTGTTTCGATCTCGATTTGGGAGATCGGAAGCCTTCTGGTCGCCTCGAAGACCAGGGTGTAGGTGAGACCCCTCGCAGCGGCCCTGAACTGCTGTGGGTCCGTGTTCTTGTCGCGAAGGACGGTGAGGTAGTGGCGCGTGAGCGGATGGTCGATGACTGTGAGATTCATGTGCGAAGGCTATCAGGTCTCGATGGGGCGGATTGCTTCGAACCGGACCTCTCCGTCTGTAGGGTCGCATTGTGAACACAAGAACTCGCGTCGTGCTATTGCTTGCCGGAGTGATCGTGGTGCTGGGTGGAATCGATCTCTGGTTTGGGATCGTGCAGAACAGTGTTGCAGCGATCGGTGGTCCGGTTTCCGAGATGCCGTTCGGGCGTGATCTCAGAGCAATCACCGGTGCCGGGGACCTTGCGGCTCACCGGATGGAATCGGAACTCTACGACAGCACTTCGTTGGCATACGTTGCATCTGGGTCAGCCGAGTTCGTGTATCCGCCATGGTTTGCGATATTGATGATCCCCCTGTCTGTGATCCCGTTCCAGCTCCTATTTCCGATCTGGACCTTGGTAAACGTTGCACTGTTGGCTTGGGTTCTGGCCCGGATGGATGTACGACGAAGATCCTTGGTGACGGTCGCAGTACTCATGTCGACAGCCGGAGTTGCAGGACTCTTCTTGGGGCAGACTTCCTTCATGATCGTGGCAGGTCTGCTCTGGGCACTGCTGGCACTCGAATCGGAGCGCTGGGCTGTTTCCGGTGTTGCTTTGGCGCTGCTGGCGTTCAAACCGCACCTCTTGGTGGGGATCGGCGTCTGGTGGCTGGCCGACGTCAAGCAGAGGTGGAGGGAGATCGCTGCGGCGCTGTCTGCCACTCTCGTGCTGGTCGTCGCGAGCACGTTGTGGCTCCCCGGCTCATGGGGTGCATTCGCTGCGTCGATTTCGGATGCCGGGAGGTTGGTTGAGCCGGGTTTCGAGACGACCTTGATGAGTAGCTTGCGCGTCCTTCTGGTGGGTCAAACAAATGCGATCCTCTCGCTCTACGCCCTGTTGGCAGGAAGTCTGCTGTGGGGGCTCGTGGTTGTCGTTCGGCGCGACGCTCAGAGAGTCCGCGTCCTGGGCGTCGCTGGCGATCTCAATCGCGCTCTTGATCTCGCTGCATGGGCTTCCATATGACTGGCTGATGTTGGTGATCGCCGGTGGTCTGCTCTTCGATCAACTTGACCTGTCTCGAGAGGTGATCGGGTCTTGGGGTCTGGTGCTTGGCAGTGCGCTCGTGGTCGACTACAAGCTGTTCACTTGGCAGATGGTGCATTTCGGTTTCGCCATCCAGACGGCGTCCTGGGTGCTCCTTGTGGCAACTGTGTTTGTGATGCTGCGGGTCCTCCGTGAGCAGGGTTCGGTGTTGGAATCGGTTCCCGTGGCACCTCAGGATCGGGAGTTCACATGACAAGTGGCGCATGGACGGCCGGGAGGAGAGGTGCGCTGAACCGGAGCACCTCTGTTCAAGCTCTCGCCACTGCACCACTCACGATCTCAGTGAGGATGGCACTTTCTCTTCGGCGAGGGTGGCTTGCTCGGATTCTGTGAGGGCTCAAGTCCAGGACGGAACAACTTCATGAGGTCATAGACTCCCCGCCATGTTCGATTCCCTTTCATCGCGTCTTGGCGGTGTCTTCGCAACGCTCCGTAGCAAGGGGCGCCTGAGCGAGGAGGACGTCAACGCGGCGCTCCGTGACGTGCGCATTGCTCTGCTCGAGGCAGACGTCAACCTCACTGTTGTCAAGACCTTCATCGCACGGGTCAGGGAGCGAGCACTCGGCACCGAGGTCACAAAGAGCCTCACTCCGGGGCAGCAAGTCATCAAGATCGTCCATGAGGAACTGATCGTCACCCTCGGTGAGGAAGCGGCCCCGTTGAACCGGCCCGCTGCCCCTCCACAGGTCATCCTCATGGTTGGTCTCCAGGGTTCCGGCAAGACGACGACCGCAGCAAAGCTTGCGAAGTACCTCAAGGGCAAGGGCAAACGGCCCATGCTCGTCGCAGCCGATCTCCAACGCCCAGCAGCCGTTGATCAGCTCGAGGCACTCGGCAAGAAGATCGGGGTTCCTGTCTATGTGGATCGCAAGGGCAAGCCGGCGAAAGTGGTAAAGGCGAGTCTCAAGGCCGCAAGGGATGAGCGCGCCAACGTTGTCATCGTCGATACGGCCGGCCGGCTTCAGATCGACACGGATCTGATGAGAGAGCTCGCAGCGATAAGGAAAATCGCAGAGCCAGATGACACACTGCTTGTTGTCGATGCGATGACGGGTCAAGAAGCCGTCAACGTGGCCAGGGGTTTTTCTGAGTACACCGATATCACCGGCCTTGTGCTCACCAAGATCGACGGCGATGCCCGAGGTGGCGCAGCCATTTCGGTACGCGAAGTCACGGGTGTTCCCGTGAAGTTCGTCGGCACGGGCGAGACGATCGGTGATCTCGATGTGTTCCACCCGGATCGCATGGCATCTCGGATCCTCGGCATGGGCGACGTGATGTCTCTCATCGAAAGGGCAGAGGAGACCTACGACCAGGGCGAGGCCGAGCGTACCGCTGAGAAGATGCTCAACGCTACGTTCGACCTTGAAGACTTCCTCGAGCAGTTCCAGCAGATCAAGAAGATGGGGCCATTGCAGCAGCTCGTTGGTATGCTCCCAGGCGCAGGGACAGCCCTGCAGGATGTTCAGGTGGACGACAGACAACTCGCCCGCGTGGAGGCCATCATCAGATCGATGACCCCATCCGAGCGCAGGAACCCCAAGACGATCAACGGCAGCCGCAAGCGCCGTATCGCTACAGGTTCCGGAACGAGACCACAGGACGTCAATGGAGTCCTCAAGCAGTTCTCACAGGCACAGAAGATGATGAAAGCCATGGTCGGTGGCAAGAGTCCCTTCCCCGGGATCTCGATTCCGGGCATGCAACGCCCCTACAAGAAGAGGTAACCAGATGGCAACCAAGATCCGCCTGACGCGGCTTGGCAAGAAGAAACAACCGACGTATCGCGTCGTCGTCATGGATTCGCGCAAGCCCCGCGACGGCAAGTACATCGAACAGCTTGGTATCTACGACCCGCGCCAGAATCCATCGCTCATCAAGATCGACAATGAGCGCGCGCTCCACTGGCTGCGCACCGGAGCGCAGCCCACAGAACGTGCCCAGAAGCTCCTTGAGATCTCAGGCGCCTGGACACAGTTCAAGGTCGAGAAGGGTGAGATTCACACCGTTGGCGACGACAAGGCTGAAGAGCCGGTCAAGGATGTGTCTGAGGTCGTGGCCGATGAGACCGCCGAAGAAGTGGTCGATGAGTCGGTAGAGGTTGTGGCCGAGGTCGTGGCCGAAGAGATCGTTGAAGAAGTGATCGAAGATGCTGCTGAAGAAGATGCAGTCGACAGTTCGGATGAATCATGAGCCAGGGAGAAATCGTCAAGAAGGTCGTTTCCTACGTTGTTTCCGAGATCGTTGATGACACGGACGCCGTCGAGGTGAACGTTGTCTCTGACGGTGACGATGCTGTCGTCGCCGAGGTCCGTGCAGCGAAGAGCGACATGGGTCGAGTCATTGGAAAGCGTGGACGAGTTGCGCGTGCCATCCGCAATGTTGCAGGCGCAGCCGGTGATGAAGAGGGTCTTGCCGTTGACGTGGACTTTCTTGACTGACACAGTCAGACTCACATGACCTCACCAGGTCAAGATCGCATCCCCGCAGGGTACGTGCGCAGAGCGCACGGGATCCACGGGGATGTCGTCGTTCGGGGGATGCTCCA
>JAZFUH010000015.1:0-7722 GCA_036447125.1 Acidimicrobiia bacterium
TGATCGAGCAGCCTCGGTGGCAGCCTCCTTGGCCACTCGCTCCGTATCGATGAGTAGCTCTTCGCGCTGGGCAAGATTCGCCGCTCGTTGTTCAAGGGTGGCCGCCCGCTGCTCGAGCGTTGCGTCCTTCGAGTCGATCTCAACCCTGCGGTGCTCGAGCGTGGCATCCTCTCTGTCGCGGTACGTATCGGCCAGCATCCTTGCGTCTTCCTCAGCTCTTGCCAAGATGCGCTGGGCATCCGTCCGGGCGTCGGCGAGGACGTCCTCAGGTGCCGGCGGAATATTGATGAGTCTACGGCCGATCAGGAGCCCCCCAAGGAAGATCCCGATCACGACCAGTCCCGGTATGAGCAGACTGAGCATCTGTTCCATTGCCGTCCTCGTTCCCCCGTTGCGAAAACGAGACATGCCGAGCCATACCGGCTCGGCACACGCACGACATATTCGGGTTGGGGTCGATCTCCCCTATCTCACCCTGTATCTCGCATCGAATCGTTCACGTTTCGGATCTCAGGTTTCAGTAGTTTCGTGTGCCTAGTACTCCGATGCTACTCCATGACGTCGGGTTCGGGAACGCGAAAACCAGATTCCTCAAGATGCTTCTTCCCCGGACGCGACCTGGATCTCTTCCGAGCCGGATTCTTCGACATCGTCTTCGATCACTCCCACGGCCCGCAGCACCTGATCCTGGAGTTGCATCGCGAGATCAGGGTTGTCACGCAGGTACACCTTCGCCTTCTCGCGTCCCTGCCCGAGCTGATCACCGTCATACGTGTACCAGGCACCGGCCTTCTGCACGATGTTCTGCTCGACAGCAACATCGATCAGACTGCCTTCACGTGAGATGCCCTCTCCGAACATGATGTCGAACTCGGCAAGCCGGAACGGTGGCGCAACCTTGTTCTTGACGATCTTGGTACGTACACGGTTACCGATGTTCTCCGTACCGACCTTGATCGCCTCGATGCGGCGAATATCGATCCGCACGGTCGAGTAGAACTTCAGCGCACGCCCACCCGGCGTTACCTCAGGACTTCCGAACATCACTCCGATCTTCTCGCGCAACTGGTGGATGAAGATCACGGTTGTGTTCGAGCGGTTGATCGTGCCGGCAAGCTTGCGCAGGGCCTGGGACATGAGACGAGCCTGGAGCCCTATGTGGGTATCACCCATGTCTCCCTCGAGTTCGGCTCGTGGGACGAGCGCAGCCACGGAGTCGATGACAACCACATCCAGTGCGCCCGATCGGATGAGCATGTCAGTGATCTCAAGGGCTTGTTCTCCCGTGTCCGGCTGGGAGATCAACAACTCGTCGATGTCCACACCGATGGCCCTCGCGTAGATCGGGTCAAGTGCATGCTCTGCGTCGATGAACGCTGCAACACCACCGTTTCGCTGAGCCTCCGCAAGAATGTGGAGAGCAAGCGTGGTCTTTCCAGAGGACTCAGGTCCGAAGATCTCAACGATGCGCCCACGAGGCACTCCACCAATGCCGAGCGCAAGGTCCAAAGACAAGGCACCCGTCGAAATCGCGTCGATCCGGCGGATCTCATCAGCTCCAAGACGCATGATGGCGCCCTTGCCGAACTGCCGCTCGATCTGGGCCATCGCGATCTCAAGATTCTTCTTACGGTCGCTCTGCTCTGGGGCCATCGTTCTCCCTTTCATCGATTACCGTCAACGTACCGAGTGCCTGTGACAGATTACGACACAAATCACACGGTTGACATTCAATGGGTTCACCAACAAGCTTAACCGAACATGTGTTCGATGTCGATGATTTCGACGGTCGAGAGATCCGAACGGTCAGATGAGGTCGAGGATCGCCTCACACACTCCCCCAAGGTCTGGCCTGTATCAACATGGCCGAGAGGCTTCCCGAAGCGCTCGGACTGCCTCGAGAAGACACGTGGCACAGTGAGACCCTGCCACCTTTGAGGCGCCGGGCAACGTAGTCGTGGATGGGGTCCATGGCCAGCCTCCCAAAGCCGATGCCTGGCAATCGCTGTCGATCACGAACCGCCAGAGATGGTACCTGTGCTTCTCAATCGGCCACTGAAACCAGCAGGATCAGGATCAGGATCTGCGCTCAGCTCAGAGTGGGATGTGGTCGATGGGTTCGTAGTGGAGACCGTCGCGGGTTCGGCGCGTGCGCAGGAGAGCCACGGCTTCCACCGAGATCGGGACACGGAACTCGCCGTAGGCCTCAAAGAGGGAACGGACGTCCCGGCCCGGGCGAAGGCGTGACAGAGTCAGATGTGGCACATGGGGGCGGTTCTCCGGTTCGAAACCCGCGTCCGTTGCTGCCTCGTCACTGACCGCTGCAAGGTATCCAAGTATCCCTTTCGGATCGTCCATTACGACATAGACGACATTGGCCTTCGATGGCTTTGGAAAGGCGCCAAGTCCGACGCACCAGATCCGCTCGGGACCCGCATCAATCATCTCGGAGAGTCTGTGCACGACCTGTTCGGCCTGGAGCTCGGTGCACTCGCCGAGGAACCGCAGTGTCATGTGCCAGTTCTCAACCGGTGCTCTCCTGCCGGGGATAAATGCTCCCGGGCTCGCTTCGGCGAGAGCTGCTGACAGCGCGTAACGCTCATCGTCGCTGGGACTGACGGCGAGGAATGCATGATCACTCACGTCTGTTGGATCGCCCTGAGCACAAGATGGAGTGCAGCAGTCGCTGTGTACGCCCTGATCCGCTCCCTATCACCTGGCATGTGCAGCGTTCTCACCTTGGAGCACACGGGTGTCGCCACGGCAACGATCATGGTACCGACCGGCTGTTCGAGTGGTTCGGGGCCGGCTGAGCCTGTCACTGCGACGGCGACGTCGACGTCGAGAACAGAGAGTGCTCCCTGAGCCATCGCCTCAGCCGTCGCTTCGGACACAACCCCGTGCTCCTCGATCGTGTCGGCCGGTACCCCGAGGATGCTCAGCTTGAGATCAGATGCGTAGGCAACGACCGAACCACGGAACGTCTCGCTTGCGCCCGGGAGGCTGGTGAGACGGCGACCGACGAGACCTCCTGTGGCTGATTCGGCGGTTCCGATGGTCCATCCGCGCAACTCGAGTTCCCTGCGAATCACCCTCTCGATGGTCTCATCGTCCGCTCCGAAGATCCGGTCCCCGATCAGGTCCCTTACCTCGCTCTCAACCGGTGCAATGAGCGATCGAGCTTCGGCATCGGATTGCGCCAACGCCGTTATCCGGATCTTGATCTCACCGGCGGATGCGAGAAAGGCGATCGACGGATTCTCCGACCTGTCGAAGAGCTCCTGGAGCTCCTCTCCAACCTTGGCCTCTGACATCCCCCAGCTGCGCAGCACTCTGCTCACCACCACTCCACCTTCACCGGCCTCCTCCCTGAGGAACGGAAGTACGATCTCGTCGAGCATGTCGAGCATCTCGGCAGGGACTCCGGGAAGTGCAAATACCCAGCAATCGGCGATCCGTATGCGAAACCCTGGTGCTGAGCCTTTTGGATTCACGACGACATGGGAGCCCTCGGGCCGGTATGCCTGTCGGAGATTCGATTCAGGGAACGGCTTGTCCGACCGCAGTTTGCTCCAGCGCTCCCTGAGTACACGTTCATATGTCGTGTCGTAGACGAGGGGAACACCTGCCACAGCCGCGACGGCGTCACGCGTGATGTCATCGGCAGTTGGTCCAATTCCTCCTGTGATGATGAGCCCATCCGAGCGCTTAGTTGCGCTCAGGATCGCCGATCCCATGCGACCCGCATTGTCACCGACAACGGTCTGATGCAGATGCGTGAATCCGCTCTCTGCGAGGCGGGCCGCGATGTTCTTCGCATTTGTGTTCGTGATCTGCCCGAGCAGCAACTCGGTACCGACCGCCAGCGTTTCGACGATCATCGTTCCACCACAGAGGCAGCCAGATCGGTGCCGTATGCACCCTCGACAACAGCGGTGACCCACTCCCCTGCATTGCCCTTGTCCACCAGGATCAGCCCATCGATCTCCGGCGCTTCGCGGTATGACCTTCCGACCACTTGGCCATCCTCAACCTGATCGATGAGCACACGGAGTGTACGACCGACCATCGCGGCGTTTCTGGACGTCGTCACGTCGTCCTGGATGCCCTGGAGATGACGCAGACGTTCTCTGATGAGCTCACCCGGGACCTGGTCAGGCATCGTTGCGGCATCCGTGCCGTCCTCGGCCGAATACGGGAAGAACCCGGCCCAATCGAGCTGTGCCGCATTGAGGAATTCGGAAAGGTCTTCAACGTCGTCCTCGGTCTCACCCGGATATCCAACGATGAAACTGGACCGGGTCGCGGCTTGGGGCGCCGCGGTGCGAATCCGCCCGATCAGGGCGAGATGCTGATCACCACTCCCGGGTCTGCGCATCGACCGAAGAAGGGTCGGGGACGAGTGCTGGAGGGAGAGGTCGAAGTAGTCCGCGATGGCTGGATGGCCGGCCATCACATCGATGAGTCCCTGGCGGATCTCTCTCGGATACAGGTAGTACAGACGCAGACGCCCAAGTCCTTGCACCGATGCGGCCCGCTCAACGAGTCCCTCGATGGCCCCTGACCCGTTGTCCCTGCCATAGGCTGCAAGGTCCTGTGCGACCAGGACGATCTCTTGCACACCGGCGCTCAGGAGGCCTTCGATCTCTGCAATGACTCCGTCGCCAGGTCTCGAACGCTGCTTCCCGCGGATGAGTGGGATCGCACAGAACGCACACTTCTTGTCACAGCCCTCAGCAACCTTGACATAGGCGAATGGAGTCGATGGCGTGGGACGTTTCACGACATCGAGGATGTCCATATGGGACCGACGGAAGTCCGGGAACTCGACCGGTTGCCACCCGGTCATCGTGTCGAGTTCGTGAACGAGTTCCGGGTAGCGGTCGAGACCGATCACCGCATCAGCCTCAGGAAGTGCTTCGATCAGTTCCTGCTCATAGCGCTGGGCCATGCAGCCGATAATGACGAGCTTGGCATCTCCACGTTTGGCTTCTGCGAGACCAAGGATCGTGTCTATCGACTCCCTTCGGGCGTCCTCGATGAACGCACACGTGTTCACCATGACAACATCTGCTGTCTCAGGGTCGGTGGCATCGACGTACCCGGATTCACCGAGCACGGAATTGATCTTGTCAGAATCGACCTGGTTCTTGGAGCAGCCGAGCGTCGTCAGCCAGACGGTGGGAGCGGACATGGTGGGAGTGTACGATGACACAGAGGCTCACATTGAGGGGATCATGAGGCCGGGGATCATCGCTCTGTTGTTTGGAGTCGGTCTCGGCGCCGCGGCGTGCTCTCGGGGCAACTTCGACGGGACATGGGTCGTGATCGAGATGGCTCACCCGGCCGGTTCCATCTCTGTCCCCGATCCTGTCGATGCACTCACTCTGATCATCGACGGCGACAACATCGTGGGTGACTCGGGATGCAACGCGTTCACAGGACAGGGTGATTGGCCTGGAGTTGACTCGAACATCACTGTGACGGCGAGGGCCTGTGCCGACAATCTGCTTGTGGACCAGGAGAGCCTGTATCTCAGGAATCTCATGGCGACAGCAACGGCAGACGTCGACGGCGACACCCTGACGGCAAGGGACGTAGACGGGAAGGTCGTTCTCGTGTTCGAGCGAGATCCTGGGTGAGGCTGCGTCCAGCAGGACATGTCGGCCCGATGAACAGACTTCCGCCGCCCAACGACATCAGTCGAGCGGCACCATCTCCCCAACGCGTTTGCGGAACTGGATGCGCTCGGTGTAGCCGACCGCTCGAGCGAACTCGAGAGCCTTACTCCTGTCTCGCGCCGTGTGCTCAGGGACGTGGGCATCAGAAGCCAGGGTGATCGGCACCCGATGGTTGTAGAAACGTTGCAGAAGCGATCCAGTGGGGTACATCTCTCGGACCTGATGGTGCAGGCCAGCCGTCGACACCTCCACGGCTGTAGCACCTCTCGCTGCCGCGACGGCAAGTTCCTCATGGAGATCCGAGATATCGTGCTCGGCCCTGCGTCCATGTTTCTTGATGACGTCAGCATGGCCAAGCACATCGAAGAGACCCGATGCAGCAAGTTCTGTCTCCGTGCGAAAGTAGTCATCGTACGACCGGACGGCACCCCGACGATCGAACTCGTACAGGTGGTCAGACTGGTCGACACCCCACGCACCGAGCCAGTGGGTCGAAGCGACCAAGAAGTCGAAGGGGTATTGATCGAGGTACTCAGCCACGGTCTGGGCGGTCTCGGGGAAGAAGTCCACCTCGAGACCGAGCAGTACGGGGAGGCCGCGGTCCTTTGCGTTCACGACCGCCTGGACATATCGATCGAGGGAGAGAACACGCTCTGACCGCACATATGCCTTCGCGTAGTCACGCAGATCCTTGCGAGGATCTTCCGCCCACCATTTGCCGAGGATCGGTTTGGATTCGACACATCGATAGAAATGCTCGGTGAAACCGATCTCGTCCGCACCCCTGGCCAGGGCCGTCTCGACGAAGGCCTCGATGTGACCAACCGGGTACTGACCGGGCGGGGGACCCACACCGTCGTAGGGTCCGTGCTTGTGAAGATGTACGTGGTAGTCGCCCATTGCAGGTGTCAGTGTCAGGTGTCAGGTGTCAGGTCTTAAGTAGGTCCAGACAGTAGCGCTCCATCGTTCGACTGCGATCGCGCGGATTTCGAAGTCGGAAAGCCACGAGCTGACGCCCGATCGCCTTCGCATGGGCATGGCGCTGCGGTGCCGCTGCATCGCATTTCGAGTGTGACGATGTGATGACGGACATCGGTGAAAGATCGCGTCCACAACTTGCGATGGTCGACGTTAGGGTATTCGAACCCGACGAGGACCTCAGATGCACATGCAGGACGACTTTCCACTGCTTCTCAGCACGCTGTACGACAATGCCGTCTGGCAGTATCACCAGCAGGAGATCGTTTCGGTCGAAGCGGACCGGTCGATCCATCGCACAACCTATGGTGAGACAGATGTCCGCATCCGCAAGCTCGCCACTGCGCTGGCCCTCAGGCTTGGGACCGATGCGGGGGACGCAATAGGAACCTTCGCGTGGAACAACCATCGTCACCATGAGCTCTACTGGGCAACCGCGAACACCGGTCGTATCTGCCACACGCTCAACATCAGGTTGTTCGCGGACCAACTCAAGTACATAGTCAACCACGCCGAGGACAAGGTCATCTTCATCGACCCCGATCTCGCACCCCTGCTCGCCCCTCTGATCCCATCCTTTGAGACAGTGGAGCACATCGTCATCATGGGTCAAACTGCTGAAGGTTCAGGGATAGAAGGAGCCATCGCATACGAAGACCTGATCGATGGGGTTGAGCCGCTTTCGGAGTGGCCCCTGCTCGATGAACGAAGTCCGATGATGTACTGCTACACGTCCGGTACGACGGGAAACCCCAGGGGTGTTGCGTACACACAGCGTTCAACGTACCTCCACACCCTGTCGAACCTTGCAGCCAACCCGATCGGGACCGAGGACAACGTGCTCCCTGTCGTGCCCATGTTCCATGCGTCCGCCTGGGGATACCCCTTCATGGCCGTCACCGTCGGTGCCAAACTGACATACCCGGGACCGGACCTGTCAGGCGAAGGGATCGTGAATCTCTTCGTGAACGAACATGTCACCTTCTCGGCCGGTGTACCGACCGTGTGGTTCGGCATCCAGCAGCATCTCGAGGCGAACCCCAACATTGACATCTCTCATATC
>JAZFUH010000016.1:0-4344 GCA_036447125.1 Acidimicrobiia bacterium
GTCTGCTCGGTCACCTTGCGGAGATGACACGAGGTTCAAATGTCAGCGCAGAGATCGAAGCTGCGGCAGTTCCCGTCCTCGAGGGCGTTCTCCAACTCGTTGCGGCCGGCGAGATCTCAGGAGGCACCAGGCGGAATCTCGCAGCGGTCGATCCGCTCGTCGCCTTCGCGAATACCCCCGACGACATGAAGTGGGTACTCGCTGACGCGCAGACAAGCGGCGGACTCCTGATCGCGGTTGATGAACCGCTCTCGGACGCTCTCGTACAGGCACTTGCCGACGAAGGGGTCTCGGGTCGGGTGATCGGAAATATCGTCGAGAGGACCTTTGAAGAAGGGCCTTCCGGGCGAATCTCGGTTTCCTGAGAAAAAAAGGTACTCAGATCGACTTGAAGTCACCGCGCGATGCGGTATCCTCAAACTGCTGGGTCGCCAGACGACCCTCAGCAGGTCCCCTCGTCCCCCCTGGGGGACCTGCGAAACCAACTACAGGCTCCCTCGTCCCCCCTTGGGAGCCTGTAGGTACAAGCAACGGGCCCCTATCCCCCTGGGGGCCCGTTGCGCGTCCGGAACGCACCAAGGCGATAGGCTGGAAAAGTCATGAAGATCCGCATCACGCGCCCAGGCCAGATCGGCTCGACCATCCGCGAGCTGGCACGCAGACGCCCTGACGAGGCCGAGGACTATCTCGACACGCATCAGGACATCTGGGAGGAGCTTGCGGGCGGTGACCCCCATGAGGCCGCGGACATCCTCGAAGCAATCGACGAGGAGGGTGCTGCAGATCTCCTTCAGGATCTCCCTGCAGATGAGGCAGGCGATGTCCTCGACGAGATGCACCCCGAGGCCGCCGCGGACGTACTCGAGGAGCTGACCCCCCAAGAGGCCGCTGCCCTCGTGTCTGAGATGGAGACCGACCAGGCCGTCGATGTGATCGGTGCGCTCGAAGCACATGACCGAACCGCTGTGCTCGGTGCCCTTGATGCAAAGACCGCGAGGGAGGTCGAGCGGCTGTTGATCTACGCCGCCGACACGGCTGGCGGCATGATGACGACAGATGTTGCTGCACTCCCAGGGGGTATGTCGTGTGGGGAGGCGATCGAGCACCTCCGCCGGTTGCATGCAGAACTCGGGTCGAACCTGCGCTATGTGTATGTGGTCGACGACGGAGGCAGGCTCCTTGGGGTGGTTCCCTTCCGCAAGCTCGTTTTCGCTCGTCCGGGTACCGGCCTCGACGACGTCATGGAAACCGAGATCGTCACCGTCCGCACAGACACGGACCGAGAGGACGTTGCCGAGCAGATCCAGCGGTACCACCTGATCGCTATCCCGGTCGTTGACGCTCGCGGTGTGCTCGTCGGCATGGTCAAGGTGTCTGAGGCGATCGAGGCGATACTCGCGGAAGTCAGCGAAGACATAGCCGTGATGGTCGGAGCAGGCGCAGAAGAGACGGTGTTCACGCCGGTGGGTCGATCGGTGCGCAGGCGGCTTCCATGGATCTTCTTCAATCTCATCGTCGGTGTACTGCTCGCAGGGATGATCTCGCGGTTCGAATCGACACTGACGACGTATGCCGTGCTCGCGGCCTACATGCCAACAGTCGCACTTCTTGCCGGGAACTCAGGTGCACAGAGCGTTGCAGTGATCATCAGATCCATGGCCGTGGGTGATCTCCCCCCGGGGCGTGCCGCTAGAGCGATCAGACGTGAGGTGATGGTCGGACTCATCGATGGCACGGTCATGGCATTCACAGCCGCGATCATCGCTGCCCTGACCGTGACCGTGTTCCAAGCCGGTGTGAACAGTATCGATCCGGTCGATCTCGGTGTGATCGTGTTCGTCTCCGTCTGGGTGGCATTCCTGGTCGCAGGACTCGTCGGATCGGGCATTCCCGTGGTGCTCCGCAGGGTCGGACAGGATCCGGCGCTGGCGTCGAACATCTTCCTCACGATGGTCACAGACATCGTGGGTTTCACAGGCTTCCTGATCACGGCAACGATTTTACTGGCGTGAGACAGATGCCAGAATCCAGATGCCAGATGTCAGAACGCTTCGCTATCAGATAACAGAAGTCGGAATCCAGGTGCCAGCCTGACGGTCTGTTCAGCTTCCGAGCACCGCGGTCCCGGACGAGGCGAAAGGACCCAGGTACGTGATCCTGAACCCGCTGTCGAGGCGTGCGAGATAGTTCATGGCAACCGCTTCGAGGTCCGCTTCAGAAGCGTCCGGGTCTCCCACAACGTCGCCGGCTCGGGCATCGTCCACGATGTGCACGACGGCAACAGGTGGGAACAGCTCGACAACTTCAGCGATCAGGTCGTACAGATCGAGATCCGTCAACGAGTCGTAGCTCGCAGGGTCGAGGAGCACGATGACGGTGTCCCCCTCTCCTTCTCCGGAGATACGATCCACGATCTTGTACTCGGGTGCCGTGAGTATCGACTTTGGCTCTCTCGTAGTGGTCGTGGTATCAGTTTCGGGTTTCGAGTCCTGGGTTGTCGCCAGGGTCGTCACCGGTACATCACCGGCAGATGAGGTCGTCGCATCGGAATCGGACGATGTGCACGCGACACCCAGGGCACCAAGAACTACGATCACGGGTATCAAACGCGCCTTCAACAGCATGGATTCGATGCTAATCGCAAACCTCAACTCTGGTGTGTCTCGTGCCACACTTCGAAGGACATCGCGTCGAGGAACGGTTCGTTGTTGACGAGCCGAAACAGTTCAGCGACGCGCAGATACGTGGCTTCTGTCGGCGAACTCTCGAGCAGGTGCTGTGCAAGTTCGAGTTGGGGTCGCCAGGCCCGAACACCGAGCGATAGATCCACACGAGACTGCCAGTCATCAGGGTCACTCCTCGTCGGGGGCCTTGCTGACCAGAACGCCGCAAGCTTCCGGGAGGCATTCATGCAGCGCCGCACATACTTGGCTCCGACACGATCCACCTCGTGATCGACCGCAACAGCGTCTGCCCAGTCAACGATCGCCTGCTCGTTCAACGACGTCGGATCTGTAACGGACATCTCATACATCCGGTCAACATCATCAAGAATCGTCATGACGTCTCTTCGCGCACCAACTCACCGAACGCATGCGCAAGTGTCGCGGTGACAGCCCCGGGTTCAAAGTCAACTTCGGCGACGGCCGTGACAGGCATGACCTCGCGCACCGTGGACATGACGAGCACCTCGTCAGAGCCGAGGAGGGCGTCACTGTGGAACCGACCAACCGATACCTCGACTCCCACACGATCTGCAGCTTCGAGGGTCGCTTCACGGGTGATCGACTCGAGGATCTGGCTGTCGAGACTCGGAGTGAAGAGAACTCCGTCCGTCACCCACCCAAGTGAGAACGTCGGACCTTCGAGGACGACGCCTCCGCTTCCGATCAGAGCAGCGTCGTCGAACCCCTTCGACTTTGCTTCGATCGTGGCCGCAAGATTGGGCCCGTAGGACAAGGTCTTCGCTCCTGTCAGCTCGCTCACGTGTCCATCAGCGTGCCAGGGCGCGTCGAGCAGATCAAGGCGTACGCTCTGGCCGAGCGCAGGCAGGGGCTCCAGAAACACCACGGTGACATTGTCCGTACCGGGAGCCGAGGCGTCGAGCCCTCCGGTCACGTACACACGAAGCACGCCGTCTCCACCGGACGCAACGTCTGTACACCAGGTGCGCAGGACTGATCGATCAGAAAGTTCCACCCGGAGATGGTCCGCGCTTCGTCTGAGCCTGTCGAGGTGACCGTCGAGCCTGAAGACATTGCCGTCGTATGACCGCATCGCCTCAAAGCATCCATAACCCCGCTGGAACCCGATGTCGAACACCGATACGGCGGCTTCGGATGGATCGGTGATGACGCCGTTCATCAGCACCGGACCGATGGTCCGTGCCGTCACGGTTTGAACCAGTTCGTGATGGGAAGCCTGCGGTCCCGTCCGAACGCCTTCTGGGTGATCCTGACCCCCGGAGCAGCCTGGCGCCGTTTGTATTCGTTTCTATCGACCATGGTTGCAATGCTGTGCGTGAGAGAGCTGTCGTAGCCCGCGGCAACGATCTCGTCAGCAGTCATGTCAAGTTCGATGTACCGGTGCAGGATCTCGTCAAGCAGCGGATACGGTGGGAGCGAATCTGAGTCACGCTGATCGTCTCGCAACTCTGCGGAGGGCTCCTTTTCGATCGTCGACTGGGGGATCACCGGACCCCGTCCGTTCCTCCACCGAGCCAGGTCGTACACCATCGTCTTGTAGACATCCTTCAACACCGCGTAGCCACCAGCCATGTCACCGTAGAGTGTTGCATACCCGACGGCCATCTCAGACTTGTTGCCTGTCGCAACGACCATGCCT
>JAZFUH010000017.1:0-2073 GCA_036447125.1 Acidimicrobiia bacterium
ATCTGGATCCCCTCAGAGCAGTAGACGGGTTCGGTCTCCTCCGCTGTGGTCACGCCGATACCGCCGCCTCGAGATCAGCCTCGGCGTTGAGCTTCTCCAGCCGTCGGCGAGCCAGGATCGCACAGCCCAGTGCAGATACGTACTGGACCATCTCTCCATCCGGTACGTTGACCTCGGCTTCGAGCGCCTCGCTCACTGACCTACCCATCGTCTCGAACCTGAGGATCCCTCCGATGAGGGTGTACTCGGGCTCAGCCCTCACCCGCTTCATGAGCTGCACAGAGCGACCTGTGAGCGACTCGATAGCGCCCTGCATGATGTCTGCAGGCGCCGTGCCGATCGAGAGGTGGTTGATCACCTCGGACTCTGCAAAGACTGCGCACACGCCCGAAATCGGGACGGGATCCTTCGAAGTTGTCATCAGCGCACCGATCTCCTGGGTGCTGTAGCCCATGTATCGCGCCGTCTTCTCCAAGAAGGCGCCCGTGCCGGCGGCACATTTGTCATTGAGCCTGAAGGACTGAACCTGTGCAGATTCATCCACCCTGCTCGCCTTCATCGTCTGACCCCCGATGTCGAGGATCGTGCGGGTGTCGGGGAACAGGAAACAGGCACCCCGCGCGCTAGCAGTGAGGTCCGTCACATGGAGATCCTTGAAGTCGACCTGGTGCCGTCCCGCGCCTGTAGCGATCACATAGTCGATGTCCTTCTCCGGGACGTCTGCATTCTCGAGTGCCGTGTCATAGATCGTGCGTGCAACCTCGCGGAGTCTGAACCCCGTCGGGCTGAATGCCCTGCCGAGGATCTCGCCGTCCTCTGCCTGGATGACAGCCTTGGTGTAGGTTGATCCGACGTCCAGTCCTGCCGTGATGATCACGATGTCACCTCCGCTGAACTGCCAACCGGGGTTCGACCGGCCTTCACGTTGTCGAGCGCGAACAGGGCGGCTCCGAGCGCACCCATGTAGTGGCAGTCCTCGCTTATGTTCAGGGGCTTGTCGATGCGATCCTCGAGCGCCTTGACCATTCCCTTGTTGCGCGTCACGCCACCGGTGAAGGTGATCTCATCGTTGATACCGACCCGCCGCATGAGTCCAGCAGACCGAGCTGCGATGGACTTGTGGACGCCCCACAGGATGTCCTCGATCTTCTTGCCCTTTCCGATCCATGCAAGCACCTCTGACTCGGCGAATACGGTGCACGTGGTACTGATCTTGATCGGTTTCGTGCTCCGGAGCGAGACCGGTCCGAGGTCGTCGATGGGTATGTCGAGGGCAGCCGCCGCGGCTCCGAGGAAGCGACCCGTGCCCGCAGCACACTTGTCATTCATGCAGAAGTCCGTGATCTCACCCTTCGCATTCACCGCGATCGCCTTCGTGTCCTGGCCCCCCATGTCGACAACGGTTCTTGTCTCGGGGAACAAGTGCACGGCACCCCTTCCATGACAGCTGATCTCTGTCACCTGGCTGTTGCCGAACGTCACCCTGTAGCGGCCGTAACCCGTCCCGATGATGTACTCGACTTCCTCCTCGTCGATGCCACCCTGCTCGAGAGCAACGACATAGGACGATTCCGCCGCCTTTATCACGTTGGCGCCGGTGTCGAGGAGTGAGCGACCGACGATCCCGCCGTCCTCATCGATGATGACTGCCTTGGTCTGGGTTGAGCCAACGTCGACTCCTGCTGCATACGCCACTGCGATCACCTCACCTTTGGGTCGGCCAGGGATTGCCGGCGCCGGGATGCGAGGCCTTCAAAGAAGGCATCGACACGGTTCTTCATCTGGGCCTCGGACACAACCCTGCGATCCATCATGTCTGATTCCATGAACAGGCTCGGGATTCCGAGTTCTTCGGTCATGTGCTTCCTGCTGTCCGCAAGTCCGGTTGAGACCGTTCTACAGCTCTTGATCGGGTGATAGATGATGCCGTCGACATCGAAACTCCCCGCCATGTCTGCAAGTTCAACGTTCTGGTGGAACATCGAATCCATCGCATCTCTGACGCTGACGAGAACGCCCTCTGCGAGACTCGCAATCGGATCGGCGAGATCGTACTCGAATCCCCGATTCGTG
>JAZFUH010000018.1:0-6029 GCA_036447125.1 Acidimicrobiia bacterium
GAAGTGTTCACTGATCGTCCTGGCTGTGGCGCCGTCGATCTCGCCATTGCATGCAATGACACCGCCAAATGCCGAGGTCGGGTCGCAGTTCCACGCTCGTGTGAAAGCCTCGGCCATCGTGTCTGCTCGTGCGACTCCACAAGCGTTCATATGTTTGAGGATGGCCACAGATGTCCCGGGAAGATCGTTCGCCAACCGCCAGGCCGCCTCGGCGTCTGCATAGTTGTTGAACGACATCTCTTTTCCCTGGAGCTGGACCGCCCCGGCCCACCAGCCCTTGGTGTCTGCCACTGCATACAGAGCTGCTCGCTGGTGCGGGTTCTCGCCATATCGCAGCAATGCCCTGGTCTCGAGCGGGAGCACGAGCTTGTCCTGACCGTCCTTCGAGTGGAGCCAGTTGACGATCGCCGCGTCATATCGCGCAGTACGGAAGAACGCATCCCGAGCCAGTTCCGCCCGGAATTCTGCAGTCGTCCCACCTGAAGTGATCGCCTCTATGACCTCGTCGTATCGATCCGGGGAGACAACCACGGCTACCCACTGGTGGTTCTTCGCCGCAGCCCTGATGAGTGCCGGGCCACCGATGTCGATGTTCTCCATGGCAGTCGAGTCGTCCGCGCCTTTCGCAATCGTGTCCTCGAACGGATACAGGTTCGACACGACAAGCTCGAATGTGCCGATGCCGAGATCGATGAGGTCCCGGCGATGGTCTGCCTTGCTCAGATCGGCAAGGATCCCCCCGTGGATTCGGGGGTGAAGGGTTTTCACCCTTCCACCGAGCATCTCAGGCGCACCTGTCACGTCCTCAACCCTCGTGACTGGGATTCCAGCCTCCTCGAGGTGGGTCGCTGTGCCACCGGACGAAACGATCGTCACCCCGTTGTCGACGAGCGACACGGCAAACGGAGTGAGACCTGCCTTGTCTGATACCGAGATGAGTGCCCTTCCTACCGCAATCTCTGTCATCAGCCGATGGCCTCCTCAGACATCTTGTCCCAGCGTACGTGTCTGCCTTGCACTGCCAGGTCCCCTCGTGCGAATGCCGATACGACATCAGGCAGGAGTCGATGCTCGATCTCCTTTATCCGGCTGTGCAGGGACACCGGGTCGTCTTCGGCTGCAACACGAATAGCTGCTTGAACGATGATCGGTCCATGGTCAACCTGCTCATCGACGAAGTGAACGGTGACTCCGGTGATCTTCACCCCGTATTCGATCGCGTCCTCTACGGCGTGAGGGCCGGGGAAAGCGGGGAGCAGGGCAGGGTGAACGTTGATGATCGCGCCCGGGAACCGCTCAATGGCGTTCGGCGCGAGGATGCGCATGAACCCGGCAAGGACGAGGCATTTGGCGCCAAACCTATCGGCCACGTCACACAGGGCGGCCGTTAAGGAGCTCCGTGACCCGATATCGGACCACTCGACGACCGCTGTGGGTATGCCCGCATCCACAGCCCTCTCGAGTCCTCTCACCCCGGGCCGGTCCGAAATGACCACCACGACGATGTATCCCCGCGCGGGGTCCTGTGCTTCGATGAGCGACTGAAGGTTGCTCCCACTGCCCGAAATGAGAACAGCGATGGGAAGCGGGAAATTGTTCATCGGTCGATGATTCTAGAAGGTCCACGGAACATGCCACAGGGGAGGCATCACTCCCCGAGCGAAGACTCCCGCATCGCCAGGTGTGGGAGGACCATGTGGTCGACGAAGGGTTCCGGGTCCCCCGTCCACCCCATCGCAAGCATCTCGCCCCGTGTGCGCCGCCCTCCGACTGCCCGCATCAGTTCGAACGATGTCGCACTGAGCGAGGCGACAGGATCGCCGAAACCGATGTCCCAACCCATCCCTGAGTCGGTCGCATCCACCCGAATCGTCGGCAGACCGAGGGCAACAAAAGTACGTCGAAGGGACTTCACATGGCCGGCCGTAGAGAACTGGACGTCGAGAAGGTCGCGGCCGTCGCTGTCGTCGTACGCATTCCTGAGATCGAACTCGTGATGCAGTATGTCTCCGATCGCCATACCAGGAATCGCTGTGACGCGCGTTGTCCCGAACGCCGAAGGAATCGCGTCTGGCAACCCAAGGTCATCGAGCGTGTCGAGGAGCACCGCTGCTGAACCCACGATGTCGTCCCACTCGGCAATGACTTCTCTCATGGACAGGTGACGTCGCGCGCTCACCTGCCTCTCGGTCCATTCGTCGCTTGCAAACCCCTCAAATACGAGATTGGTGATGTCGACCGAGAGTCCGGTGAGATGTCTGAGGACGTCCAGAGCGCTCCAGTCAGGTGTCGCGGGAACCGGTGTCTCAGGATCGCGCCCAGCCATGAACCCGACGACTCTGGTTTGTCCCCGCTGATATGCCTCTGCGTACATGGTGACACACTAGGACGGGCCGACCTTTTGGGCTTCGACGATCGCACTCGCAAGACCACCCTTCCACGGTTCGCCGTGACCGGGAAGAACGGTTGAGACATCGAGGCCATGCATGTGATCGAGGGATTCGAGGGCTTGGGTGCTGTTCTTGTTGAATGCACGAGGCATGACACGTGCACCCCTCTCTCCCGTGCCGAGGTGCATCGTCACGAGCGAGTCGCCCGTGAAAATGACGTCACGATCCGGGATACGGACACACGCGGATCCATCCGTATGGCCCGGAGTGTGGATGGTCACGGGGCGACCAGGGACCTCGATCGTTTCGCCGTCACCGAACTCTGCGAGATCAACAACCGGTTTCACTGAGAAGACGCCACCCGAAACGAAGAACCACGCCGTTCTCCACGCCTGGATGTGGTTCAGGGAGCGGGCCCAGTGGCGTTCCGTCACGATGGCGGCTTCACCTGTACAAAGCGCGACGTCGTCGTGATGCACATGTACGGATGCACCGCTCTCATCCTTGATCTGTCGCGATGATCCGAGGTGATCGCCGTGAGCGTGAGTGAGCACGATTGCATCAACGTCTTCGACAGACAGACCAAGTTCACTGAGGGCACGCGGCAGTTGTGCGTACTGGTTCGGATTGCCGGCATCGATGAGCGTCACGCTCCCGCCATCCTCGATGATGAACCAGTTGACAAGTCTTGCTCCGAGTCGATAGACCCTGTCGGCAACTTCTTGCATGGAGTCTCCTGGTATCTGCGTCAACCGTACACGCGGTTGAACAACAGATGCGGAAACCGATACCAGACGAAGGATCGGTCAGCAGAGCGGTCTGCTCTCTCGTCAACCTGCTGACGAAAGAGCCTCGAGCATCGCGGAACCCATATCGGTCGGGGTTGGCGCCATCACAACACCGGCAGCCCCGAGGGCTTCGATCTTTGCCTCTGCCGTTCCCCTGCCACCCGAGATGATCGCCCCTGCATGGCCCATTCGCTTCCCCGCTGGTGCCGAGGTACCTGCGATGAAACTCGCAACCGGCTTGGTCATGTTCGCTTTGATCCACTCAGCAGCTTCCTCTTCCGCCGTTCCACCGATCTCACCGATCATGATGACGCCCTCGGTTGCGGGATCATCGTTGAAGGCCGAAAGGGCATCGACGAAGTTCGTTCCGTTGACGGGATCTCCGCCGATACCGATGGCCGTCGTCTGACCGAGACCGTTGAGGGTCAGTTGGTGAACTGCTTCATACGTGAGCGTTCCGGACCGCGACACCACACCGATCCTGCCGGGGGCATGGATGTAGCCCGGCATGATGCCGATCTTGCATTCCCGGGGCGTGATCACACCGGGACAGTTCGGGCCGACGAGCCTGACATCCTTGTCCTCGAGATAGCGCTTGGCGTTCACCATGTCCATCACGGGAATACCTTCTGTGACGGTGATGATCAGTGGCACGCCTGCCTCGGCGGCCTCCATGATGGCATCCGCTGCGAAAGGGGGTGGGACGTAAATAACCGTTGCGTTCGCACCTGTGGCTTCGACTGCCTCGCGAACCGTGCGAAAGATCGGAAGTGTGACGTCATACGTGTCCGACCGATCCTGCACGCCTGAATGATCCGTCTCGCCCGTGAACCGCTCGACCTGGCCAGCTCTCGAAGGATGCACAGCACCGACCATGGTGGTCCCGTATGCGATCGCCATGTCCGTGTGGAACCGGCCCGTCCTACCCATCCCCTGGACGAGGACCTTCGTCTGCTTGTTGACGAACACGCTCATTTGGCCAGCTCTACGATCTTCTCTGCTCCGTCTTTCATATCTCTCGCGCTCACGACGTTGAGGTCGGAGTCATCGATGATCTGTTTCCCGAGTTCCACGTTCGTGCCTTCGAGGCGTACCACGAGCGGCACCTCGAGACCAACCTCTTCAACGGCAGCGACGACACCGTGAGCAATGATGTCACAACGCATGATGCCTCCGAAGATGTTGACGAAGATTCCCCTCACATTCGGATCCCCTGTGATGAACTTGAACGCGGCAACGATCTGATCCTTCTCCGCGCCCCCTCCCACGTCGAGGAAGTTGGCCGGCTCGCCACCGACGTACTTGATGATGTCCATCGTTGCCATCGCGAGACCGGCTCCGTTGACCATGCATCCGATCGAGCCGTCGAGGCTGATGAACGAGAGACCGAACTCCTTTGCCTCAAGCTCGGCTGTGTCCTCCTCAGACTCGTCACGAAGCTCGGCGACGTCCGGGTGGCGGTACAGGGCGTTCGCTTCGAACGCCATCTTCCCATCGAGCGCCATCACTCTGCCCTGTGTCGTCACGACAAGCGGATTGATCTCAACGAGGTCTGTGTCCATCTCGGCCGCAAAGGAAGTCAGCGTCTTGAGAAACGTGACGCCATTCTTGAGGACGTCTCCCTCAAAGCCGAGACCGTACGCGATCCGCCGGGCCTGGAAGTCGGTGAGGCCAAACGCCGGGTCGATCTCCTCCTTGATGATCTTGTCCGGGGTCTCGGAAGCTACAACCTCGATCTCTGTACCGCCTTCAGTCGAGGCCATCACGATGTTGCGGCTGGTGGATCGGTCGAGCAGAACCGAGAGGTAGAGCTCCGTTTGTATGTCTATGCCCTGCTCGATGTAGAGCCTGTTGACGATCTTGCCTTCGTCACCGGTCTGGATCGTGACAAGGGTCGAACCGAGCATCTGGCTGGCGAGTTCGCGAACCCTTGCCTCGGCTGCTTCGATTCCGCCGTCGACTCCATCGAGAACGACGCTTACACCACCTAGCTCGGGATGCTCCTTGAACCGACCCTTTCCACGGCCTCCGGCATGAATCTGGGACTTGACGACGACAGCAGGGTTGCCGGTCGACTCGATGAGCCGGCGCACGGCAGCGACCGCTTCATCAACCGTGGTGGCCATGACACCCTCAGGAACGGGGATACCCCGATCCTTCATGAGCGCCTTCGCCTGATACTCGTGGATCTTCACATGTCCTCCTGACAGGTGTCTGATCGGAAATGGGGTCAGTCCGAGAACTGCTCGTCGACCCACTTCTGGATCTCTTCGAGGGACGTGCCCGGGCCGAAGATGTGTGCGATGCCGGCAGCCTCGAGCTGGGGAATGTCCGTGTCCGGGATGATTCCGCCTCCGAATACGACGATGTCCTCGGCTCCTTGAGCTCTGAGTTCATCGACCACGCCGGGAAACAGCGTCAGGTGTGCACCGGAAAGCGCAGACAAACCGACGCCGTCGACGTCCTCCTGAACCGCGATGGTGGCAATCTGGGATGGCGTCTGGTGAAGCCCGGTATAGATGACTTCACATCCGGCGTCACGAAGAGCGCGGGCGACAACCTTCGCCCCGCGATCGTGTCCGTCGAGACCAGGTTTTGCGATGAGGATCCGAATCGGCATCGCCCGGAATAGTAGTTGGGCAACGCATCGTGTCGCCCGGCCGTGTCGCACCGCACCTACCATGAAGGACGTGCTCGACGTGAATCTGATCGTCGTCCTTGGCGCCTCGCTGGTACTCGTCGCCATTGCGGTCGGCGTATCCATGTACCTGCGCCTCGGCGTCGAGAAGTCGATCATCTGGGCGTCGGTGCGCGCAGCGGTCCAGCTCACCGCGGTTGGCGTGCTCCTTGC
>JAZFUH010000019.1:0-4172 GCA_036447125.1 Acidimicrobiia bacterium
ACCGTAAACTTCTTCTTCTTGACAATCGAATCGATGTTCCGTAGATTCGCTCCTCAATGAACGTTGCATCCACCCGCGAGATGATGTGCATGGCGATGACACAGCCGTGCAGACTTCACGCGTAGCAGCGCAACACACACATACCGAAGGATCTGCACCGGCAACGGGGCGGGTCCTTCTCTCATTCTGAGGTCGGCTCTCCCGAACACCACCGCAGCCTTCGGACAACCCGGGAGGGACCATGACGGACAACTATCGCTACGAGACCCTGCAGATCCATGCGGGGCAGGAACCGGCACCAGGCACGAACGCCAGGGCGGTTCCCATCTACCAGACGACGTCGTTCACGTTTGACGATGCCGCGCACGGTGCCAGGCTCTTCGCACTCGAGGAGTTCGGCAACATTTACACACGGATCATGAATCCGACCACGGACGTCTTCGAGCAGCGCATTGCGGCCCTTGAGGGTGGTGTCGCAGCGGTTGCCACTGCAAGTGGTCAGGCTGCTCAGCTCACGACGATCACGACGCTCGCTTCGGCCGGGGACAACATCGTTTCAACCTCGTACCTATACGGAGGCACATACAACCAGTTCAAGGTGGCCCTCGAGCGCCTTGGTATCGAAGTTCGCTTCGTCGCGAGCGATGACCCTGCTGAATTTGCTGCGCTCATCGATGATCGGACAAAGGCGCTGTACCTCGAGACGATCGGAAACCCTCAGTTCAACGTTCCCGACCTGGCCGAATTCGCAGAAGTCGCTCACGCAGCGGGAGTACCACTCGTCGTGGACAACACGTTCGGTGCCGCAGGGTACCTTGCGAGACCGATCGACCATGGCACCGACATCGTTGTTGCCTCCGCAACGAAGTGGATAGGCGGCCACGGCACGTCCATCGGCGGGATCATCGTTGACTCAGGCAACTTCGACTGGACAAATGGGCGGTTCCCCGGTTTCACCGAGCCCTCCCCCAGCTATCACGGACTCGTGTTCGCTGACACCTTCGGACCGGACGGACCATTCGGAAACATTGCATTTGCGATCAGAGCGAGAGTCGAAGGCCTCAGAGATCTCGGCGCCTGCTTGTCTCCGTTCAACGCGTTCCTTCTCCTTCAAGGAGTGGAGACGCTTTCGCTTCGCGTTCAGCGACACGTGGACAACGCACTGGAGCTCGCACTGTGGCTACAGGATCAACCGAAGGTGACGTGGGTCAACTACCCGGGCCTCGAGGATCATCCGTCCCACGAAGTGGCAAGTCGTGTCCTCACCAACGGATATGGGGCGGTACTGTCGTTCGGAATCGAGGGGGGGTCGAAATCTGCTGAGCAGTTCATCAATTCGGTGAAGCTTGCCTCCCATGTCGCCAACGTTGGAGATACCAAGACGCTCGTGATCCATCCGGCCTCAACGACACATGCGCAACTTGACCGTGAGGAGCAACTGGCATCAGGAGTGACGGATGACCTGGTCCGGGTATCGGTGGGCATCGAGCATATCGAAGACATTATCGAGGACTTCACAGGTGCGTTCGCTGCGATAGAGGACGCCGCTGAAGGCACCCGGGCCGTCGCGTCGTGAAACACACGGTCGTCGTTCCGGGAGTGTTTCCCCTCGAAAGGGGGGGAACACTGCGCGACGTCACGGTTGAGGTCCGAACCTGGGGCAGGCATCTCCGCACTGCCAGCCTGATCTGCCATGCGCTCACAGGGGACGCCGATGCCGATGACTGGTGGAGCGACCTCTTCGGACCCGGGCACCTGTTCGACCCTGGTAAGTCATTCATCGTGTCGATGAACGTACTCGGAGGATGTTCGGGCACCACAGGTCCAACGGATGTAGCCGACTTTCCCCGGGTGACGATCAGGGACATGGTGCACATGCAGAAGGCGGTACTCCACCAGCTCGGTGTTACCCGTCTCGACATCGTCATCGGCGGCTCGATGGGTGGCATGCAAGCACTCGAGTGGGCAGCGTTGTATCCGGCGTTCGTTGACACGATCGTGCCGATCGGTGTCGGCCCGGCCCAGTCGGCGTGGGCGATCGGACTCTCCGAGGCACAGCGACACGCCATCGTCACCGATCCGGCCTATAAGGGGGGCAGGTACGAGCCGGGTGAACAGCCCGTCAATGGGCTCGCAACTGCACGCATGATCGCCATGTGCTCCTACCGCAGCCCGACGAGCTTCGCTACCCGCTTCGGGAGGGAGACAGACGAAGGGTCTTTTACGATCCAGTCCTATCTCCGACACCATGGCCGCAAGCTCGCTGCCCGTTTCGACGCAAACACCTATCTGACGCTGCTCGACGCAATGGACAGCCACGATCTCGGAAGGAGCCGGGGACCTCGCGAAGCGATCCTCAACAGAATCAAGCAACGAGCTCTCGTCATCGGCATCAGCACAGATGTGCTCTATCCGGTCGCTGATGCCAGATCGATGGCAGCAGCGATGCCAAACGCACAGTTCGCCGTCCTCGACAGCCCCAACGGACATGATGCGTTCCTCATTGACACAGACAAGCTTGAACGGATCGTCACCCGCTATCTCGATGAGGCACGCCCCATCACTTCGATCAGTGGCCATGGAGCATCGTGGGCCTGAGAACCACAGACGAAAGACGACAGGATCAATGCGGCTCTTCGGATTTGGGCGGGGTGTGGCGAAGAGACCTGCGGAGCCTCGGAACGTAGAACGTCGTAGGTATGACGTAGTACGACTCGGAGGTCTTGTGTTGGTTGGGTGATCTACAGGCGGGGGGAAGGCGGTGACTTTGCACGATTTCTTCGTATCGGCCGGGGCTCCGGGTGTGGGCTTGAGGCCCAGGTGTCCGTGGCGGCCAGAGTTGGCCTTGTGGACGGGGAAGCCGCTCGGGCACCACCAGAGCGCATCGAGAAACTCGAAGCGTCAAACACCGATGCACGAAAGACGGATATCTCCCCCCTGAACCGAATTCGTACCACGTGATACGTCATACGTCATTCGTCATACGTACTACCGGCCTGTCACCTCACGGGTCCTGGGTTGCCTCCCCCGCTCATTTCCGAAGTGCCATCAATGCGCCCTTGAACCCACTTTGATGGGCGCCGAGTACGAACGAGGGTCAACGCGCGATGACGGCTTCGAGCTCATCGAGTAGTGGGGCTTTTGCTCCATCGGGCATGAACGATGCTTCGATCGAGTTCCGGGCAAGCTGGACGAGGTCTTGCGGTTCGAGGTTCAATCCGGCGGCTACCGCAAGATAGTTGTCGAGGATGTAGCCTCCGAAGTAGGCGGGGTCGTCCGAGTTCACCGTGACCTTGACACCGAGGTCAAGAAGCCGTTTGAGATTGTGGTCCTCGATCCGATCGAACACGTTGAGTTTCACGTTCGACAATGGGCACATGGTCAAGGGAATCTGGTCCCTTACGAGCCTGTCGACCACGGCAGGGTCGTCATCACAGCGCACACCGTGGTCGATACGTTCTGCTTCGAGGGAATCGATGGCACTCGTTATGTACCGCGACGGTCCCTCCTCCCCCGCATGGGCAACGGCGTGAAGGCCTGCCTCACGAGCCAGTTCATACACGCCCGCGAACCGCTCGGGAGGGTTCGACACCTCTGAAGAGTCCAGTCCAACGCCGAGAAGTTGGTCCGTGAACGGTTGTGCCGCGTGCCAGGTGGCGATGGCCTCTTCGGGGGGGAGATGGCGAAGGAAGGACAAGATCAACGCTGCCGATGTTCCCCAACGTGTTGCGGCATCGGCGATTGCTCGTGAAAAGCCGCGCATGAAAACGGGGAACTCGATGCCACGAGACGTATGTGTCTGTGCGTCGAAGAAGATCTCTGCTCGACGCACACCGTCCCGGTTGGCCCGCTCGAGGTAGGCGGCCATGAGGTCGTAGAAGTCCTGTTCGGTGACCAGTACGGCAGCACCCTGGTAATAGACATCAAGGAAAGAGTCCAGATCGTTGAAATCGTATGCCTCGCTGATCTCCTCGACCGATGCATACGGAAGATCGATGCCGTTGCGCTGCGCGAGCTCGAACATCATCTCAGGTTCCAGTGTCCCTTCGATGTGGACATGAAGCTCAGCCTTGGGAAGCCGGCGCACGAAAGATGCAAGATCCATTCGACTATTCAAACAGATACCGGATTCCCGACAGACTGCTACCGCTGCTCTCGGAAGTACGGGATCG
>JAZFUH010000020.1:0-4272 GCA_036447125.1 Acidimicrobiia bacterium
CACGGTCGTGTACCGCGTCCATTGAGTGATTATCTTCCGCCCGTGCTCCCCCTCTTCTTGAAGAGCTTGCAGTTTCGGGATCACAACCGTGAGGAGCTGCAGGATGATCGATGCGGTGATGTACGGCATGATGCCGAGCGCGAAGATCGAGAGCTGAGTGAGAGCACCACCGGAGAACAGGTTCAACAGACCGACGAACCCTGACTGCTCGGCCTGATTTGCGAAATCGCGGACGGCCAACAGATCGACACCAGGAACCGGGATGGTCGCACCGAGTCTGTAGAGCGTGAAGATGAACAGCGTGAACAGGATCTTGTTACGCAGGTCATGGATCCTGAAAGCGTTCCTGAAGGCGGTGAGCATGTGTGTCCTGACTTCTGACTTCTGACTTCTGAGAGAAAGAGGCGTTCTGACCTCTATTCGCTACTCCTCGATCAGTTCGATCGACCCGCCGGCTGCTTTGATCTTGTCCGCAGCGCCAATGGAGAAGGCATGTGCTTTCACCGTGAGCGCAACCTCGAGATCGCCCTGGCCGAGCACCTTTACCTTGCCCCGTTTCTTGACGAGGCCGGCCTCGCGCAGTTCATCAGGCGAAACCGTCATGCCGGCTTCGAAGTCGGCGAGACGCTCGACATTGACCACGGTGAACTCAACCCGGTTCGGGTTTCTGAAACCCTTCAGCTTCGGGATACGCCGTTGGAGCGGCGTCTGGCCACCCTCAAAACCCTGGCGAACCTTGCTACGAGCCTTGAGGCCTTTGGTTCCTCTGCCTGCGGTCTTGCCACGACGACCAGCCTCGCCGCGACCGACGCGGATCTTTCGTTTCTTGGAGCCCTCAGCGGGCCGCAGATGATGAAGTTTCATCAGATTTCCTCTACTTCAAGGAGGTGCTTGGCGCGAAAGATCATGCCGCGAATGCTCGGATTGTCCGGCTGCTCGACACTTGAGTTGATCCTTCCCAGCCCGAGGCCCTCCACCGTGGCACGGGTCTTCGGCTTCTCACCGATGAGGCTGCGCCGCAACGTGATTTTGAGTTTGTCAGCCATCGTCACACCTTCGTCCGTCGCAGTTCGGATGAGTTGTACGCGGCGAGTAATGCCGGGGGGAAGATCTCTTCAGCACGCTTGCCGCGGGCCTTGGCGACCTTGTCCGGGCGCATCTGGCTCTTGAGCGCATCAACGGTCGCCTTGGCAACGTTGATGTTCGTCGAGGAGCCAAGCGATTTGGCAAGCACATTGCTGACGCCTGCCGCCTCAAGGATCTGGCGCACAGCGCCACCAGCGATGACACCAGTACCAGGAGCTGCCGGCTTCAGGAGCACGCGACTTGCGCCCTGTTCACCGATGATCTCATGGATAATCGTTTGGCCTGCCATTGGAACATCGAACATGTCGCCGCGGGCGAGCTCAAAGGCCTTCTGAATGGCTGCAGGGACTTCTTTCGCCTTGCCATAGCCGATACCAACGCGTCCCTTGCCGTCGCCTACCGCGACGAGCGCCGTGAAGGAGAATCTGCGTCCACCCTTGACGACCTTGGATACACGGTTGATCGCGATTACACGCTCGTCGAACTCCGGGACATCGCGCTCGCGACGGTCACGGCGATCGCGACGGTCGCGGCCACGGCCACGGCCTCGGTCACCTCCGCCGCCTGCGCGACCGCGATTGCGATCCTGCGGCTTTCCTGCGGGCGGTGTTCCTTTCGAGGGCCGACCCGCTTGAGGCGTTACGGCCTGCGGTTTCGAGCCCTTTGGCTTGTTCTGATCGGTGGTCATCGCTCGCTCCTAGAACTCAAGGCCGGTTTCACGTGCTGCGTCGGCAAGCGCCTCGATGCGACCGTGGTACTTGAAACCACCGCGATCGAACGCAACCACAGAAACGCCGGCATCTTTGGCACGAGCACCGACGAGCCTGCCAACCTCTGTGGCAGTATCCACCGTAAGGGTTGCTCCCTTGACGGCAGACTCCCTCGAAGAGGCCGATGCGATCGTGCGACCGCTCTCGTCGTCAATGACCTGTGCATAGATATATCTGTTGCTTCGGAAAACCGCGAGGCGAGGTTTTGTAGCGGTGCCTTGCACCGACTTGCGGACCCTGAAGTGCCTGCGACGGCGTGCATCTGTGCGGGTACCCCTCATACGGAAACTCCTGCCTTACCGGCCTTGCGTCGCACGTGCTCATCCACGTACCGGATTCCCTTGCCCTTGTATGGCTCAGGAGGCCGCACCGCGCGGATGTTGGCTGCGACCTGTCCAACCTTCTGTTTGTCTATTCCGCTCACGATGATCTTCGTGGGCTCGGGCACGTCGATAGTGA
The DNA here is from genome assembly GCA_036447125.1 of Acidimicrobiia bacterium. GTDB lineage: Bacteria > Actinomycetota > Acidimicrobiia > Spongiisociales > UBA5794 > B3-G11. Next base: position 2,316 of record JAZFUH010000020.1, read on the forward strand.
TGCCTTCAGGCGTTTCGATGTTCACGGGGTGGGAGAAACCGACAAGCAACTCGAGGGTATTGCCCTTGAGTGAGGCGCGGTAGCCAACTCCAACCGCGGTCAGCTCCTTGGTGTACCCCTCCGACACGCCGATGACCATGTTGTTGATGAGCGCTCGTGTGAGTCCATGCAGTGCTCTGTTCTGGCGCTCGTCGTCCCGTCGTGAGACCGTCACCGTGCCGTCATCAACCACCACTGTGATGGCGCTGTTCACTGCCTGGGTGAGTGAGCCCTTCGGACCCTTCACCACGACGGTGTCGCCGTTCACCTTCACCTCGACGCCTGAGGGCAGACTGATCGGGCTGCTTCCTATGCGACTCATGTCACCACACCTCGCAGAGGATCTCGCCACCGACATTGCGGCGGCGGGCATCGCGGTCAGTCATGACGCCGGCAGAGGTGGATACGATCGACACACCGAGCCCACCCCGCACCCTGGTGATGTCGGTCGCCCCCTTGTAGACGCGGCGCCCGGGTTTCGAAATGCGTTGGATGCCCCGAAGCACTCGTTGCCTTTCTGAGTCATAACGCAGCTTCACGACGAGTTCGATACCGACCTCACCGTCCCGGGTCTTCCAGCCATCTATGTAGCCCTCTTCGGAGAGGATTCGTGCGATCTCCTCCTTGATCTTGGACGACGGCATCGAGGTCTCAGGATGGAGCGCCGTATTGGCATTCCTTATCCTGGTGAGCATGTCAGAGATTGGATCTGTGTACATGGCTACCACGACGCCTTTCTGACTCCGGGAAGCTCGCCCAGATGCGCCATGTGTCGCAACGCTATTCGCGAAATGCCGAATTTGCGGTAGTACCCTCGCGGCCTTCCACTGACTGCGCACCTGTTGCGATAACGCGTCGCACTTGCGTCACGAGGCATCTTTGCGATCTTGGCGTAGGCCTCACGCTTCTCCTCGTACGATGCTTCGGGATCCTTGACGATCTTGATGAGTTCGGAACGCCGCTCCGCATAGCGGGCGACGATCTCTCTGCGTTTGTTGTTCTTGGCGATCTTTGAAGTCTTCGCCATCAGACACCTACCTGCTGTCGACGGAATGGGAACCCGAATGCACTCAGGAGGGCTTCCCCCTGGGCATCGGTCTCCGCGGTGGTCACCAAGGTGATGTCCATCCCGCGGACCTTCATGACTTTGTCATAATCGATCTCAGGGAAGATCAGCTGTTCGGTCACACCGAAGCTGTAATTCCCACGACCGTCGAACCCTTTGGGGTTCAGACCTCGGAAGTCTCTGATGCGGGGAATCGCAAGTGCGATGAGCCGGTCAAAGAACTCCCACATACGTTCGCCGCGTAGCGTCACGGACGCACCGATGGCCTGACCCTCACGGATCTTGAAGTTCGACACGGACTTTCGTGCCTTGTTCACCTTCGGTTGCTGGCCGGTGATGATCCGGAGATCCTCAACCACACCGTTGATCAGCTTTGCGTCTGCGGCAGCGTCACCGGCACCCATGTTGACGATGATCTTGCTCAGGCGTGGAACCTGCATGACGTTTTCGAGACCGAGCTCCTTCCGGAGCTGATCACGAATCTCGTCGTCGAATCGATCTTTGAGTCGCGATGCCATCAGAGATCACTCCCACATTTCCGGCACACCCTGTACTTCTTACCTTCGTCATCGAAGCGGGCACCGATCTTGGTGGGGCCGCACTCCTTGCATACGATCATCACGTTGGAAGCATCGATCGGCATGTCCTTGTCGATGATGCCTCCCGTGTTCAATTCGCCCGTCGCTCGCTGGTGACGCTTTGCGGTCGCTACGCCCTCGACGATGATCCTGTTCGCTTTCGGGAAGACCCTTGCGATCTTGGACTCCGTACCGGCGTCCTTGCCAGAGATGACCATCACTGTGTCCCCGCTACGAAGCTTCATCACAGCACCTCCGTGGCCAGCGACACGAT
>JAZFUH010000021.1:0-2359 GCA_036447125.1 Acidimicrobiia bacterium
CCGTTCCTGTCCATCCGCACCAGTCGTCAGTTCCATGTCACTGCCGTTCGGCATGGCGAGGCGGATCTCACGAGTCACCACCGACCTTCCGGCGTTGCGCTGCCCTTGAATGTTCAAGCACGACTCGCATGAGTTCTTCGACGTAATCCGGATCGAGATCCATTCGGGTTGCGTCCCTGCGGAACGTCTCGAGCAGCTCAGCTTCGCGTTGCTCCGAATACAGCGCAAGCCCGTGCGCCGCCTTGAGAGTCCCGATCGCGACAGACACCTCTTGACGGTCAGCAATGATTGAAAGGAGACGGTGGTTGATTCGATCGATCTCCTTGCGAAGTTCGTCGAGTTTGTCTTCTGGCATCAGTTCCCGCCGATTCGAGTGTGTGTTGAACCTAACCCGGTCGGGTGCACCCTACAAAACTATCCGAGTAGTTCACATGCAGCCGCTGCCAGAAGCGGAGCCAGCGGCTCGAAGGCGGCGAATCGTTCGTCTGCCGTCTGTCCAGCAACATATCTCGCATAGATCTGCTCGATGATCACCGCGATACGGAACAATGCCAAGCCCTCGTAATACGAAACATTCGAGACGTCGAACCCGGTAGCCAGCGCGTACCGTTCGCGTACTTCTGCCTTCGGCATCACATCGCCAATGGCGACTGCTTCGGACCCGAAGACGAGATATGTCGGGTCGTCCGGTTGCGCCCAATACGCAAGGAGCGTGCCGAGATCGACGAGTGGGTCTCCCAAGGTCGCCATGTCCCAGTCCAGTACCGCAGCCAGTCTGCCGTCCGCTCCGATCATGGTGTTGTCAAGCTTGAAGTCGTTGTGCAGGATCCCTGCCCGATTCTGTATCGGCGCACCGACAGCGAGGAGCCCAGCGACCGTGTCCATGTCCGGTACGGGCCGTGTCGCAGCTGCCTCCCACCGCCTCGACCAACCCTCGATCTGTCGCTGCACGAAGCCATCTGGCCGACCAAGGTCACCGAGTTCGACGGAATCAGGCTCCACGGCGTGAAGGTCACAGAGGGCGTCGACAAGTGACTCGGCAACGATGCGTTTGCGCGTGGGATCCTCGATGCACTCGGTCGGCCACTCCTTGCGTATGACCGAACCGCGTCTCCTCTCCATCACGAAGAACGGCTTCCCCATGACACCGGGGTCCTCGCAGAAATGATGCGCTCTCGGAGCAAGCGGATACTGCCGCCAGATGCGCGACAGCACCTTGTATTCGCGTGCCATGTCATGTCCACCCCTGGCGACCTCACCGAGGGGAGCCCTACGCAGGACCCACTCTTCTCCGTTCTCACAACGTGCACGATATGTCAGATTGGCTGCACCCCCGGGGAACTGATCGAAGATGACATCCTCACACGGAAACAGACCCGGGAGTGCTCCATGGAGATATCGCCCGACGCCCGCCTCGTTGAATCGCTCGTCTTCTCGAATGGGTGCAGTGTCTTCCACGGCCGTGAGACTAGACCTTGACAGAGGTGAGACTGGTGGTGATCGCAAGCCATGCCGCCCATGTCAGCCCAAAGGCGAAGAGCCCCGTGATCCCTACCTCTGCCATCTGCCTGAGACGCGACACACCGGGGCCGCGAGCATGCGAAGCGACCTCAGATGCGATGACTGAGAGACCACCGACACCAACGATCGTTGTTGCCGTGACCATCCAGAAAGCTGCGCCGGTCAAGGGCCGTGTATCGATCAACCGATCGAGCATCATCGCAAGAAATAGACCCGCGAGGTACAGGTTTGTATACCCGAAGAATCGCATCGCTCTGGTCCGATCCGATCGCAGCCATAGCGCGGCGATCACCATGGAGATTCCAAGAACAACTGCCGCTGCTGCATAGATCCACCCGAGATCTGCCACGGGGATGAGCATGAGACTCACACCCACGGTCACCACCGAATACCACACAATCTCGCGAAAGGTCACTTCCGCGCCTGCGACGACAGACAGCATCGGGATCTCTGCCCGCCGGTAATCGTCTTCGTACTTGATCGACAGTGCCCAGAAGTGCGGGGGGGTCCAGTAGAAGATGATCGCGAACATGATCCAGGAGGCAGCGGTGAGGTCACCGGTGATCGCAGCCCATCCGATCAGTGCAGGTACGGCGCCCGCGGCTCCTCCAATCACGATGTTCTGGGTAGTGGATCGTTTCAGCAGCATCGTGTAGACGATCACGTAGAACCCGAAGGCGACCAGTGAGAGCACGCCGGCCAACAGCGTGGACCCGACGGCAAGGACGACAAAGCCTGCAATGCCGAGGGTGATGCCGAATCGCGTTGCCGCCTTTGGCGAGACCCTACCGGTGGGTATCGGTCTCCCTGCGGTGCGGTGCATGATCCGATCGATATC
>JAZFUH010000022.1:0-2128 GCA_036447125.1 Acidimicrobiia bacterium
GCAAGGGCGATTGGGCGAACGGGCTCATCGGCCAGCTGCCCCTGTGTGCACACGGTGAGCGTGTCCGGGAGTCCCTTGGAGAACACGGCGTATATCTTTCCGAGTTGCTCGGCGAGTTTGATGAACGGTCGTGCCTCCGGCGACACGGTTGGACCGAGGTCAAGGTTCACTGCGCTCAGCACGAGCTCACCCGCAAGGGCATCAGAGACCGCCTGGGCGACCGCGATCCCTGCCTTGTCCTGTGCCTCAACCGTGCTGGCCCCGAGGTGTGGGGTGACGGTGATCCGTGGAACGTCAAAAAGCGGGCTGTCCGTTGTCGGTTCGGTATCGAACACGTCAACAGCAGCGCCGCCCACCTTGCCGCTGCGGACCGCTTCAGCGAGATCTGCCTCGCTCACGATGCCTCCACGCGCAACGTTGACGATCCGAACGCCGTCCTTCATCTTTGCGATCGATTCAGCGTTGATGAGGTTCTCGGTCTGGGGGGTCCGCGGCAGGTGAATGGTGAGCATGTCGGCAACGGCGAACACCTCATCGAGTGTCAGCATCTCGACGCCGAGTCGCTTCGCACGCTCGGTTGAAACGTACGGGTCATGGGCGACGATCCGCATGCCAAACGATGAAGCCCGCTGTGCGACAAGTGTCCCGATCTTCCCAAGACCGAGCACACCGAGGGTCTTGCCATGGAGTTCTACGCCGCTGAACTTCTTCCGGTCCCATCGACCCTCCCTGAGGCTTCGATCCGCCTCGGGGACCCGTCGCGCCTGGGCGAGAAGAAGCGCCATCGTGTGCTCTGCGGCAGAGATGGTGTTCGCATTTGGTGCGTTGACGACCATGACACCGTGCTCTGTGGCAGCCTCGAGGTCTATGTTGTCGACGCCGCTGCCTGCCCTACCCACAACTTTGAGTCCCGGAGCGGCTTCGATCAGTTCACGATCGACCCGAGTTGCCGATCTCACGATGAGCGCGGATGCGTCTCCCATCAGTCCCATGAGCTCATCCCTGGACATCTGCACCGCATCGACCACTTCATAGGACGATGCGAGGCATTCGATTCCTGTGTCGGCTATCGCTTCTGCGATGACGACCCGCTGGCGGCTCATTCTGCTCCTCAGACCCGGTTGGGAGAAACCATGGTATCGCTGTGCATGGAACTCAGAACGCAGGACTACGGAGCGACATACACCTGTGTGCCGAACAGATCGGTGTTCGCCTTCTCGATGGCGAGAGTGCCTGCAGACGAGGTGAGCCACTCGACGAACGATGCCGCGGCGTCGTTGGCCTGTGGGTCGATCAGCGTCAGATCGTACGGATTCGGTATGACGGTGTTCTCCACCGGTTGGAGCGTGAGCACCGGTGCAGAAGCGATGAAGGCTCCCTGTTCGGTGAACGTGACGGCGTTGCGCTGGTTCGCAACCTGGAGGGTTGCACCCATGCCTGTGCCGGTTCTGATGTACCACGGCTCGGATGACGGGTCGACACCGATCCATTCCCACGCCCCAAGCTCTGCCGCGTGCGTGCCCGAACCGTCGTCCCTGCTCACAAAGGGGTATCCGCGCTCGGCAACGACCCTGAGGGCGTCTTCGAGCGATGTGACGTGAAACTCGATCGTCGGATCTGTGACGACGAAGAAGGTACTCGCGAACAGGTCGGTGCGCATGGACTCGGGGTGCTCGGTCAGGTATTTGTCGAGGGCTTCGTGGTTGTGTGTGATGATGACGTCTGCGTTCCCCGCATCGGCAAGCGCGATCGCCTCGGAAGATGAAAGACCGATCACTGCGAGGTTTGTTTCCGGATCGACCGTTCGATACGAAGAGACGAGATGCGCCATGAACTGTGAATCCACGAGGGTGGTTCCCGCAGCGACAACGACCCGGGATTGCGATGAGGTGCCGCACGCCGTCGAGGCCAGGATCATCAGCCCGAGGACCGCGATCCACGCTCGACGCATCACCCCGCTCCGATGATCGCGGCGACCTGATCAGTCACCGGATCGGCGAGCACGCTCTCGACGGAACCCTCCTGGAGCACGATTCCTCCGTCGAGGACGATCAGCCGATCGGCAAGCACCCGCACAGCTTCAAGGCTGTGCGTTGCCCACAGCAGGCCGCGATCCCTTGTGCCGGCC
>JAZFUH010000023.1:0-3427 GCA_036447125.1 Acidimicrobiia bacterium
GAGTACCACCGACCAACAGCAGGATTCTCCGGCTCATCCTCGTCCTCACCACCGAGGACGTCCACATCGAACACAATCGACACCGGCAAGATCACATCGTCAAGAGGAATCTCGCCAAGGTCTGCTGCACCGCCAGGACCCAAAGGGTTCGTCACACCCGAGTTCGTCAGCAGCTTGGTTCTGCGGAACGCGAGGTCCCAACCCGGGGTGGAGAGATCGCCACCAACCACACGGCCTTCGGTGAAGTTGAAAAGGACCCAACTCTCCATCCTCGTGGCATCCAGGGTGTAGCGAACAATCTCGATCGATACAGGTTCGGCATCTTCGATCGCAGCCGCGAGCGCAGGCGATACGCCCACCATCTGCGCTTGATCGACAGGTGCAAAACCCTGTGGTTTCGGCTGGAAACTCCCCCAAAGGAATACACCAACCACACCGACCACGAGGAATGCTGGTAGGCCGATGATCCAGAACCCCTTCATCTGCCACCACCTCCTCTGAACAATCTGCTCACCTGGCATTCGGCTCATCTCCTCAGGATTCCCATCCAGTTCGTCCTCACGTCCTGGATCGATCGTATGTGTCACCTCCATCACTCCCATAGGGCCGTATTGCCCTATTCGAATATCAAACGATTCTGGATCAAGATTCGACGCTCCCGGCCCTCACCCCGAAGTCCATCGCATCGGCTGCTCATGATCGGTGACGGATGGATGCGTGCAACCCCGGAACGCTCAGTAGCAGAGGACGCGATCAGCCGCGAACGTGAGTTCCACAAGCTTCGCCGGCGTTGCAAATGCTGCACCTTTTCCCACCAGATCACCCTCGTTGACACCGCGGGCCTTTGAAGAGGCTCCGGAGATGAAGATCGGTACACCAGCGTCAACCAATGCCGGGAGAGTGTCGCTGATCGCGCCCGTGCCGATGCCCTTGAGACTCTCAATCAATGCATCGTTGGCAAGGTACGCTGCGTCGCCAGCGAGGAACAATGTCACATCATGTCCCTCCCCGGCAGCGGTCTCTGCCACCAGTAGACCGAGCGCAGCACGGGTCGGCGCCTCTGGGCCGTGTGTGATGTGAACCAACAACGATCCCATCAATGTCTCCTTCCATCGGTTCGGCGGGTACGGCGAGAGGGCTCCCACACCACGCTGGGGCAGGCTCCGATGGCCGTCGCCACAGAACCCACACCAGATGTGTGCCAACTGCTGTGAACCCGCGGCAGGTGCCTCAGTCTTTGCAGCTGGTCTGGGTACACCTCATGCTGGGCGCGCCATGGCAAGCGCTTGCTCGTTGGACAGATCCATGTCGTGCGTCGATTTGGCGTGCTCTCTCGCCTTGGCGACCACATCGTTGTCACCGCGTCCCTCGATCATCACTCCACATGGGCATTCGATTACTCGTGTCGGTTCTGGCATCTCCACTCCTTCCATGGGACGTGTCTGCCAAACTACACGACGAGCCTTGTAGCAACCTTGGCAAAATATTGGAGATCACATGCTGCGCATGTACATCCTTGGCCGGGTCATGGTCGAGGGGCCCGATGGTGTGCTCGAAGCGTCGGGGCTTCCGGGGCGGCAGGGGCGTCTCGCACTCGTATACCTCGCAGCCGAGCCCCGCAGCGTGGACCGCCACGAACTTGCCCACGTCATGTGGCCGAACGAACTGCCTGAGGCCTGGGATGCCGGATTGAGTGTCATAGTCTCGAAGCTCCGCAAGTCATTGGGACGGGTCGGTTCAGGAGCAGGCAACGCGTTGACGAGTACACACGGCGCATACGAGCTCCGGCTTCCCGAAGGCACATTCGTTGACCTTCGCGTCGCGATCAACGAATTGGACCAAGCGGAGGGAGCACTCAACCGTGGATTACCCAGGGATGCGTGGTGCCATGCGACCGTCGCGTCCGCGATCTTCCGCCGGAGGTTCCTTCCCGGCGAGACCGGGGAATGGATCGATCGCATGCGACGCGATCTGCGCGAGTACGAGATCCGCACGTTTGACGCGCTGACGCAGGTCTGGCTCGTGCTGGGAAACGCAACGTCGGCTCTGCCGCACGCACGCCACGTCGTCGACCTGGCTCCCTACCGTGAATCCAGCTACGCCAGGCTCATGGAATGTCACATCGCCAATGGCGACCGTGCCGAGGCACTACGGGTCTACGGCGAAGTGCAGAACCTGCTGGTCGAGACAATGGGAATCAACCCGTCGACAAGGATTCAAGAGCTGTATCAGGTGGCACTCGGATAGCCGTAGCCGGCGCCAGGATGGCGGCTCGATGAAATCGGCCGGGCACAACACATCTCAGATCGGTTGAGCACCACCACATCCAGCAATGCCGGACGCGTTTTCTGGAGTGGTTTTCGGGGGTAGTGTTGCATCATGGAAGCCCCAACCTTCCGTCTAGTCCTCGGTTCCGTGTTGATTCTCGTCGCCTCGGCCTGTGGCGATTCGACCGGTGGCGAGACCACATCGACGCCTGGGATTGAAGCCGCCGTTACGGAATCAACGGTGATCGCCACGACCGTGACCACGACATCGGCCCCGATCGAAACGACGACCACAGCCGTGCGATATGACGACTACGGAACAGATGAGGATGAGGCTCCGAATACGACTATGTCCGTGTCAACCACATCATCCACGTCGGCGACCGCCACGACACAGACAACGACAACCACCCTTCCTGCATCAACGTCAACCACGTTGCCCGCAACGACGACGACCATGCACGAGACCAGGACCGTGGATGTCGGCATCGTCAACTTCTCGTTCGAAGCAGCAAGCATCACCATCAAAGTTGGAGACACCGTCCGATGGACGGTCAACTCGGGGACGCACACCACAACCTCCGCATCGGGAGTCTGGAACTCCAACTCCAAGGCCACCGGAGAGGTCTACAGCTTCACCTTCGACGAGGCCGGCAGCTACTCGTATTTCTGCAGCATTCATCCGAGCATGCAGGCAACGATCACGGTGGAGGAATGACAAGGCTTTCCTGATGACCACAGACCCGCTCGAAGCGGCTGAGGATTGTCATAAGCGCCTTCGTCAGGACGGATGTGGAACCGTTGCCTTGTCATGAATGAGTGGAAGCTGAAGGCTCGCCATGCAACCTCTGACAATTGGCCCGGCGATCTGACCTGTCGCTCGTGGAAGCGATCAGTTGTCGGCGATCGTTGCGATCACCAGGTCGGTGAGGACGAGGGCGCCGCAGAGAGCCGCAAGGACGACCACGGTAGCCGGGGCCTCAAGACCTCCGACGATGCCGACCATCAGGGCCAGTCCAATCACGACAGAGCGTGAAAGGATCACGCTCATGCGGAGATCGTCCCGGATGTCTCGCTTGGAGGCGACTTCGATACCGACCATGGCCGCCAGCGCCAGCACGACGCCACCGACCAGAAGCCAGCGCTCAGGCGACGTGTAG
>JAZFUH010000024.1:0-2079 GCA_036447125.1 Acidimicrobiia bacterium
GCTCGTATCGGGCTCGTCCTCCTCTATGACTCAGAAAAGGAACGCCTGGAATTGATGTCTCCGATCTGGGTGGCTGGTCATACGGTCCCTGCGGACGAGCTTTCGCTGGGACTGGATGAACCGGGAATCTCCCAGCGCGTGTTCATGAGCGGCGATGCCACGGTCATCAACGACGTCACCGATGAGGATTCCCACGACCGCCTCGCAACAGAACTCGAAGCGGAACGGGTCGCTGTGGTGGCAATGCGCGTGGAGAATCGCACAATCGGTGTACTTCTCGTTGGCGACAAGCCAACAGATTTCACCGAAGACGACATCGATACGCTCGAGTCTGTAGCTGCCCCCGCAGCCCTTGTTCTCAACCAGATGGCTCGCTTCGAGGAAGCCAGGACCACGGGCGAGCGAATGGCCGAACTCGCCCAACTCAAGACTGACTTTGTTTCGGTCGTGTCCCATGAGCTGAGAACCCCCCTCACTTCGATCATCGGTGCGATCGGCACGTTGCAACGACCCGAGCTCCTTCCAGAAGACCCGAGGGCGCAGCAACTGATCGAGATGGCAGCAAAGCAGGCGAATCGACTCAGGACGCTCATCGAGGATCTGCTCGTCATGTCACGGATCGAGGCCGAATCGCTGCCGGTCAGGCCTGAACAGATAGAGATCGGGCCGTTCCTTACCGATCTCATCCCGTCCCTCCCGGACGGGAAGCTTGTGACATTCGTGCCGGCGTCGGATGTGGGACTTGTCATGGCAGATCCAGACCATCTGGCCAGAGTCGTCACGAATCTTGTCGAAAACGCCATCAAGTATGGCGGTGATGGACCAGTCGAGGTAACGACCTCGAACGTGCGCGACGGGGTGCACCTGGCGGTGATAGATCACGGACCCGGAATCTCATATGAGCAGCACGATGTGATCTTCGAACGATTCACCCAGCTCCAACCGCACGCGACCAGATCGAAGGGTGGCACGGGCTTGGGTCTGTCGATCGTCAAAGGTCTTGTCGAAGCAATGGATGGACGGGTTTGGTACGGACCAACGTCGGGTGGCGGAGCCACCTTCACTGTTTCGATTCCGGGGAGCGAGGCTAAAGGCCCTCCGTGACCCCGGCCGCCACGGCATGGAACCCGCCGTCGACATGAACGATCTCGCCCGACGTCGAGGAAGCGAAGTCGGAGAGCAACACACACGCCATGTTCGCTACCGGTTCAGGGTTCGATGTGTCCCAGCCCAAAGGCGCACGGACCTTCCAGAGCCCCTCGTACTGGACGAATCCGGGCACGGATTTCGCTGCGATGGTTGCCAACGGTCCCGCCGCGACAAGGTTCGCGCGGATGTTCTCCGGACCGAGATATTTGGCCAGATAGCGATTCACGGACTGCAGGGCAGATTTCGATACTCCCATCCAGTCGTATGACGGCCATGCCGTTGAGTTGTCGAAGTCGAGACCGACAACTGCCCCACCGCCGGCTTCGTTGAACAATGGTCGAAGCCCGACCGCCAGCGTCTTGTAGGAGAAAGCCGAAGTGATAAATGCGGTTGCTGCAGACTCAGCGGGTGTCTCGAGGAACGAGCCCCCGAGCGCATCATCTGGAGCGTACGCGATCGCGTGCAGCGCACCGTCGAGGCTTCCCCATTCTGAGCGGATGTCAGACACGAGTGCGCTCATGTGCTCCGCATCGTTGATGTCGAGCTCGAGAACATCAACCTCGTTCGGCAGACGTCTCGCCGACCGTTTCGTCAACGAAAGACCGCGACCGAAACCGGTCAGCACAACCTCGGCGCCCTGTTCCTGGGCTACGCGGGCAGTGTGCCATGCGATCGAATCAACCGTGAGAACGCCGGTGATCAAAAGGCGCTTACCTTGGAGCATCGAATCCTTTCCGTTTCAGTGCCAGAGATTAGACGGAGTCGTCAGTTGACATTCGCCCATGCGCGCAACCCCAACCCCATGACGAAGAGCAAGAGGATTCCGTACGTCATGGCGGGCTTTCGCGCCATTGTTGTGCGATATACGTAGGCCAGGGTGAGAGTCACAACGATCACCACGCCATAGAACACGTGGAACGCATTCCCGGG
>JAZFUH010000025.1:0-2708 GCA_036447125.1 Acidimicrobiia bacterium
CGCCTCAGCCACGGAGGAGTCATTGGTCGGAAAACCGCGTGTGTCGTGCGCAAGGCCGGTGACATGGAAGCGATAGCCGTCCCCGAAGGATGCCATCTCGGGCACGCCATCCGAAGCAGCCTTCTTCGGCCAGAAATCCTCGGTATTCGCACCCGGGCGCACCCTGTCCACCACGGTGACCGAATCCGGCAGGACAACGCTCTCCCTGGTATGTCCGATGATCTCGTCGTACAGAAGGATCACGGGTGTACGGAATCGTTCCGAGAGATTGAATGCCCTCACCGTGAGATCGAACACCTCGCCGACAGATGAAGGGGCAAGCACGATCGCGGGATGGTCACCGTGGGTTCCCCATCTGGCCTGCATGACATCCCCCTGGGATGGAGATGTCGGCATCCCTGTGCTCGGACCACCGCGCATGACGTTCACGATCACACAGGGAACCTCAGCCATGGTGGCGAAACCAATGTGCTCCTGCATGAGGGAGAAACCGGGTCCGCTCGTTGCGGTCATCGCCTTCGAACCCCCGAGGGAGGCACCGATGACTGAGGCGAGTGACGCGATCTCGTCCTCCATCTGGATGAATACGCCCCCGGCGCCGGGCAACGCCCTGACCATCTGTTCGGCTATCTCGGAGGAGGGTGTGATGGGGTATCCGCCGTAGAAGGTACATCCCGCCGCGAGGGCTCCCTTGACACATGCCTCGTTCCCCTGGACAAGTTTGGCTGTGCTCATCGTGCCCTCCCTGCGCCCACAGCACGTTCGTGGACCGTTGCGGAATCCCCCGGGGGTCGGATGGTGATGGCGAAGTCCGGGCACAACATCACACACAACCTGCAGCCGGTGCACGCTTCGGCGTTCGTGATCGTCAACTCACCGTCGATGTTCACGGCAAGGCAGTACTCGGGACAGACGCGCGAACAGATGTCGCATCCCTTGCACCAATCGTGCCTGATGTCGATCTCATGGGGACCGGAGAAGCCTTCCGGGTCGGGGGTGGAGAGCGGTATCTGAGCCATTGGGACCTCGCGCCCCGCTCTGAACGCCGCGAGGTTCACGTCCTGGGTGCCCTTTGGGACGAGCTGGGTGATCGCAGCCTCCCAATGCGCGATATCGATGTCGAGGAACGCAGCCACAGAGCCGAGAATCACGCTATTGGCCGCCCTTGCGTTGCCGAGATCGGCTGCGGTCGAAGAGGCGTCGATCAGGCGGGTCTTGAGGCGTCGATCACTGAACAGATCTACGTTGAATGCTGGATAGTTCGTCGACCATGCGCGCCTGTCGTTGCATGCACCGGGGGGAATGATCGTTCGAATGTCTGCGACGACGGCTCCACCGTCACGGACGTATTCGACCCAACGAATCGCTTCGGCCCATTCGAAGGCAGCAAGAACCTCGGCGCTCCCCTTCTCCACGAGAGGGCTATCGACATCGTCTCCCCACCGGATATGGCTGAACACGGAACCGCCACGCTGGGCCATGCCGTGAACCTCGCTCTGCTTGACGTCATGGCCGGCCCTCACAAGAGCATCAGCAACGATCATGCCTGCCAGGATCACACCCTGGCCCCCGACCCCGGCGAGCAGGAGACCGCGCGAATTTTCAGCCACGATCGGACTCCTCACTCGTTTGGACCGGAACGATCGCGAGCGGTGGGCAGAGCTGTGCGCACAGGGTGCAACCCGTGCACGTGGCCGGGTCGATGACGACCTTGCGCCTTCCCTCGTAGATCTCTTCCGACCAGACAATGGACGGACATCCAGCAGTCATGCACGCCTGGCATGCGGTACAGGCATCCGCGATGACCCGGAATGGGGTATCCCTGACCTTGGTGGGGGCTTCGACACAGGGGCGGTTCGTGATCACAACGGAGGGGCCGACGTGGGCAATGGCGCCCTCGATGGCACTGAAGGTTGCTCCCATGTCGTATGGGTCGATGACACGAATGTCTCCCACGCCGAGGGACTCACACAGACCGACGAGGTCGACGGGTGGCGCCTCTGCCCCCTGCAGACTGGTGCCGGTGCCCGGGTGTTCCTGTCCGCCGGTCATCGCAGTAGTCCCGTTGTCGAGAATGAGCACGGTGATGTTGGCCTGGCTGTATACCGCATCAGCAAGACCGGGGATCCCTCCGTGCAGGAACGTCGAGTCCCCGATCGTCGCGACGACGGGTCCATCGGCGCCACCTGACGCGGCCATGCCGACGGCCATCCCGATACTGCTGCCCATTGCAATGCACGTATCCATTGCTGACAGCGGTTGAAGCGCTGCAAGGGTGTAGCAGCCGATATCGCCTGTGACGACAGCACCGAGGCGTTTGAGGGCGAGGAAGGGTGGCGTGTGGGGGCACCCGGGACACAGGAGAGGCGGCCTGGCGACCGTGGGCGGAGCCGGCACTATCGAGATCTGTTTGGGAAGGATCCCAGCCTCGGAGAAGCCCTTGCGAACAGCGTCGGGGCTCAGTTCACCGATCTGGGGGAAGAACGCCTTGCCCTCAACCTCGATGCCAGCGGCGAGGAGATCGTTCTCCACCCACGGGTCGAGTTCCTCAACCACGAAGACCCTGTCAACTGTTCGAGCGAACTCCCTGATCCGTTCGATGGGCAGCGGATAACTCATACCGAGCTTGAGAACCCTCACATCGGGAAGCACTTCCCTGACGTAGTGGTGGGCTATGCCTGAGGTCACAACGCCGAACTCGTCACCGG
>JAZFUH010000026.1:0-7538 GCA_036447125.1 Acidimicrobiia bacterium
GTTCCTTGATGGAGTTACGGGTCGCTGTCGTGAAGTCACCGTCGAGGCTCAGATCTTCATCTTGGTCGTATCCGAGGCGTGTGAGGGCCTCCTCGAGTTGAAGAACGTCCGTTCCGTCCGATGTGCGTGTATTGAGTGTCCTGTAGGCGGGAACCTCACCGTACAAGACGATCACGGGTTGTTCGTCGAGCGTGTAGAGGATCTCCCCCTCGAGGACAGTGGTTCCATTCCGAGGCAGGGACGTGATCGTTCCGGCGGCGCCGGCGGTAATCGGCACGATGCCGGCCTGGGAGCCTGCGTACACCAGGGGATCGGCAACAATGAACCCAAGGGTGCCATCGAGGGTCGTGATGTCCTCGAGGGTGGTTCGCCGAATCTCCATGTAACTGGGCGCCGCAGATGTATCGGTGCTTGTGGGTGAGCTGCCGTCAGAAAGCACCAAGACTCCGACCGCACCGAGAGCAGCAACGACGATGACAATGGTCCAGGTGGATGCCCTCCGCCACATGGGCTGGCCCTTGTCTCCGGTCTCCGATGATCCATTCTCCGACTTCTGGCTTCTGGCTTTTGTATCCGTCATCCCTGCCCCCCGCCCTGACCAGGAATCTGGAATGCGCCAGAGAAGATGTCCTCGCACGCAGCGAACGCGCTCTGGAATGCAGTGTCGTTCCGGTCGAGGTCTCCGCCGAAGAGCTGGCCTCTGCCCTGCCCTCCGCCCTGGCCCGGCTGGCCGAAGTTCGAGAAATCCGGATCGGGCATGTCATATCCGTTCTCACGCATGCAGACGGCGAATTCGAGGAAATTGTCCTGAATCTCGGTCAGGTCTTGTGAAGCAAGCCCGAAGGTTACCTCGGCGAGTAGATCGCTGCAGGCCTCGAAGGCTGCCCTTGCTTGATCGCGATCCACGTTCTGAAGGTCGCGGGCGCGAGGAGGTTGGAGGTTTCCATCGGCATCAACTGTTGGGTCATCGACGTCGAGCCCTTCATCTCTGAGACAGGCAGCGAAGGCCAGCAGATCCTCCTCGTCCGAGGATGCGTCGACATCGTCTTGACCCACCGGTTCGTTTGCTGAGTCGATCGCTATTGATGCGACACCCGAGTCGGGGGTTCCGCTGCTGCATGCGGCGAGCACAAGGCCGAAAGCCAGCAGCACAGGTATGAAGATCTTGCGGGCCATCATCGGCTCCATTCAATCAGGGTTCTGGGTGCATCAGAATTCAATCGTCGGTTCATGAGCATCCTCTGAGAGCAATATAGGAACAGCATGAGAATCGGCATCGATCTGGGTGAGACGAGCGTAGGGACCAATCCCAGATATCACCGGAGCCGAAGGTCGAAGCCAGGCGGCCACATGCCCTGTTGATGACCCGCTACCGGCAATACCATCCGGCAATGGCTGAGGAATCCACAATCGCTCCGACCGGTCCGCCGGTTCTCATGGGAGTCCTTGGTGGAGGGCTCAAGCTCACGTGGAGCTTTGTGAAGCGACGGCCGTGGTCATTCTCGATCGCCGTAGCCGGTGCGTTCCTTTTCGTGTCCGCGATCGTTGCATCAGCGATGGTCGCAGGCAGTATCACCGACTCACTGATCATCCCCGTTCTCGGGGAGGGCAAGTCCACGACCGATCGACTGTGGCCTGCGATCGCGATGGTCGCTGCCGTTGCCGTGTGGAAGTCAATCGGGATCACGCTTCGTAGATCAGCAGCCGGCTGGCTCCAGTACGGTTCAAGGGCCGATGCTCGCAAACGTCTCATCGAGCACCAGATGCGTCTCGACCTCGCATGGCACGATCGCAGGACCACGGGAGATCTTCTCTCGGTCAGCGAAGTTGATACGAACCAGGGCACTTTCGTGCTTGCGCCCTTCCCCTATGCGACGGGATCCTTCTTTCTCCTCATTGGCACGATCGTCCTCGTTGCGTCTACAGACATCTTCCTCGGTGGGGTCGTCCTGATAGGTCTCGTTGTGATGCTTGGGATCGATATCAACGGTGCCTTCCGCACCTATCAACCGTTCGTTGACGTCCAGCAGAAGCGAGGCCGTGTCTCTGGCATCGCTCACGAGTCGATCGACGGCGCCCTGACGATCAAGGCTCTCGGTCGACGCGGAGAGGAGACCGAGCGCTTCGGTGAGGCATCGAATGATCTTCGAGACGAGCTCATATACGTGAATTCGAAGTGGGTTGGTTACCGCTCGGTTGTTGAATCTCTCCCGACGATCGTCACGATCTCAATTCTCGTGGTCGGGGCCATCCGGCTGTCGAGCGGCTCGGTCTCGGCTGGAGACCTAGTGACCGTTGCCTATCTGCTGTCTCTCCTGACGATGCCCATCAGTCTTCTTGGTTTCGTGATCTGGGAGATGGCGCACTCGATGGCTGCCTGGCAGCGCGTCCAGGAGATTTTCGATTCGCAAGACGTCGTTGAACATGGAGGTGAAGCGGCGAGCACGGAGAAGAGTGGAGGCGAACTCGACAGTGTCGACGTCTCGTTCGGCTACTCCCCGGAGGATCTCGTGCTCGACGGGGTGACTCTCGACATTGGTGCAGGAAGGACCGTTGCCGTGGTTGGCCCCACGGGATCCGGAAAGTCGACGCTTGCTCTCTTGTTCGCAAGGCTCTGGGATCCTGCCGTGGGACGAATATCTGTGGACGGTCGCGATGTCAGGGACTTCGCCCGATCTGAGCTTGCAACCGAGATCGCATACGTTGCCCAGGAGTCTTTCCTTTTTGATGACACAGTTGAGGGAAACATCACTCTCGGTGCGGAGATCTCGAGGAAGGACGTGCGCGAGGCTGCGGCACTGGCTGGAGCTCAGAAGTTCATAGACGAACTCGAGTACGGGTTCGATACTCGCATCGGCGAGCGCGGAGCCACGCTCTCTGGTGGGCAGCGTCAGCGGGTTGCCTTGGCACGGGCCCTGGTACGCAGACCAAGGGTGCTTGTCCTTGACGATGCCACCTCTGCGGTGGATCCATCCGTGGAGATTCAGATTCTCAAAGGCCTTCGGAGGTCGGAGCTCCCCTCAACGGTTTTGATCGTGGCATACAGAAAGGCATCGATCGCGCTCGCAGACGAGGTGGTGTTCATTGAGGATGGGAGAATCGTTGCCCAGGGAACCCATGCGGAGCTGATGGTGTCAACTCCGGGATACGCGCGACTGTTGACAGCATACGAAGAGGATCTTGCTGCGCGAGCCAATGTGGGAGCCGTGGAGTGAGCGAGCCAACCCAGATGAAGACGTCTTCTGCTCTCGCCCGGTCGTTCAAGGTCGCCCCCGATCTACGACGTGGACTCGTGCTGACACTCGGACTTGCCGTTGTCGGCACCGCGCTTCAGTTGGTTGTGCCTGTTGTGCTCCAGCAGATCATCGACAACGAAATCCTGGGCACGGGGGATGTCGACCCTGCGGCGGTCATGCGGCGTGGCGGGTTCGCTCTCGCTGCGGTGCTTCTGGCGATGGTGGCTCGATTCGCATCCCTGCGCAGGCTTGTGCGCTCATCGTCATCAGGTCTTGCACAATTGCGCATCAGAACCTTCGATCATCTCCACAAGCTCTCGATGCTCGAGCTTCAGGCCGAGCGTCGAGGCGCACTCGTCGCAAGGGTGACCAGCGACATCGAGACGATACAGCACTGGATGGAGTGGGGGGGTGTCGGGATGGTTCTCGGCTCAGCGCAGATCGTCCTCGCCCTCCTCGTCATGTTCATCTATGGCTGGCAGCTCGCGCTTGCGGTAACCGTCGGTGTGGTTGTGTACACCGCGATGGTTGTCGTGTTCCAACGGGTCCTCTCCAGGGCCCACGATCGGGTGCGCGAACGTGTCGCCGATTCACTTGCAGTCACCGGTGAGGCGATCTCAGGTCTGTCCACCGTGCGTGCATACGGAGTCGAAGACGTCGTGATGGCCCGAGTCGACGAGAAGCTCGACGACCAATTCAAGGCCGAAGTCAACACAGCGATCTTCGCTTCATCACTCTTTTCGAGCGCGGAGCTCTTCGCCGGTGTTCTCACAGCCATGGTTGTCGGTCTTGGAGTTGTGTTCGGTCCCGCCTGGGGGATGTCTGCCGGAACCCTTGTTGCGTTCCTGTTCCTCGTGAACCTTCTCATCGAGCCGATCCAACGCCTCGTCGAGACGATCGATCAGGCACAGTCTGCTGGAGCGGGGCTGCGCAAGATCCTTCATGTCATCGACACTCCGATAGCTATTCCTGATCCGGTTGACGGCACGCCTCTGCCCGATCGGAGCCTCAGGGTCGAATTTGACGGAGTCACCTTCCGGTACCTCGAGGGCCCTGACATCCTGAAGAACATCTCAGTGCACATCCCCGCAGGTCAGCGTGTCGCTGTCGTCGGCGAAACGGGGTCGGGCAAGACAACGTTCGCCAAGGTGGCAACCCGCCTCCTCGTCCCGCAGATTGGAGATGTCGCCGTGGGCGGCATCCCGATCGATGAGGTTCCGTTCGTTTCGTTGCGGTCCCATATCGCCTATGTGCCCCAGGAGGGGTTCCTCTTCGATGCTTCGGTCGCTGACAACGTGAGGTACGGCAAGCCTGGAGTATCGGCCGATGCCGTGCGGGCTGCATTCGACGACCTGGGTCTTCTTGGCTGGGTTGAGTCTCTTCCAAGGGGAATCGATACAGAGGTTGGTGAACTCGGGGGGAGCCTCTCGGCGGGCGAGCGTCAGCTCGTTGCACTCGTGAGGGCGTGGATCTCGGATCCATCCGTGCTTGTGCTCGACGAGGCGACCTCGGCTGTAGATCCCGCTCTCGAGGTACAGATCCGCAACGCAATAGAACATGTGACCCAGGGAAGGACATCGATCACGGTTGCACACAGGCTCTCGACCGCCGAGGCCTCGGATCGTGTGCTTGTGTTCGACGACGGGAGAATCGTCGAGGATGGAACCCACGTCGAACTTGTGGAGCTGGGTGGCGTGTACGCCTCGATGTACGAGGACTGGGAGGGATCGACACGAGGATAGGGCCTTGCCCCGGTGGGATTCCGGGCGCATCGGCACAGCATCCATTCATCGCGTAGATTCGTCTTCGTTGGTTGCATATGCGAGGAGGCCGAAGAAATGATCCTCTTGAACGTCAGAAGACTCCTGTCTGGGATCGCCGGCTCGAGGGATCGGCGCGAGACCGATCGACCGTGGGACCTCCGTCCATGAGGGGCTTGACAGACTCGGTCGTCGATATTGGTGACCGTCGTTTGCGTACACGGACATGGGGCGATCCGCCGGCGTCGATCGTGATGCTCCATCACGGGCTTGGGTCCATCTCGCAGTTCCGAGACTTGCCGGGGCGCCTCCACCGCGCGACCGGTGACACGATCCTGGCCTATGACAGGGCCGGGCACGGGAACTCGTTACCCACGCCGAGCGACGAATGGCCGGCCGACTGGCTGCACATCGAAGCCGGTGTCCTCGCCGCCGTGCTCATCGCAGGGGGGATCACGCGGCCCCTGCTCGTGGGGCACTCCGACGGAGCCTCCATTGCCCTGATCCACGCTGCCGGCGCGGGTGGATCGGTGGCCGGTCTCGTCGCGCTGGCTCCCCACTCCTTCGTCGAGGACAAGGCCGTCGCAGCGATCGCCGCCTTGCAGTCCGATCCGGCGCAGTTGCTCGCGACACTTGTCGAGCACCACACGGAGCCTGTTGCACTGTTTGAGGCCTGGACTGGTGCGTGGCTCAGCGACGCGTTCCGAGATTGGGACATCAGGGACCGTCTTGGTGGGATCACCGCCCCCGCGCTCGTGCTGCAAGGCAGCCGGGACGCGTTCGCATCGGACGAGATGTTGTGGTCGACCGTGAGTGCCGTGGGACCTCGGGCGGAAGGGCGACTACTCGACGGGCTCGGTCATGACCTTCCCCGCGAGGAGCCGACGTTGCTGTGCGAACTCATCACCGCATTCAACCTCCTGGTTGCCACACCCGGGTTCGACATGCCCCAGGATGGATGACACTCTCGCCGAAGTGTCGCAACGGTGACCTGGTGATCACGATCGTCGGTTGCGGGGTCGATGCCCTTGTCGGCGCCCCCGGATGGCATGCGTGGCCTGATAGGATTCGGTAATGGACATCGGTCGTGTGGGACTCTGGACGTTCTTGTTGGATGATCATCCTACGTCGCGTGTGCGCGATCTGGCTCAGGAGATCGAGGAGATGGGGTGGCCGACGTTGTGGCGACCCGAGTCGACAGGTCGTGATGTCCTGATCTCTTCGAGTGTTCTGTTGGATGCCACATCTCGACTGATCGTGGCGTCCGGTATCGCACAGATCTATGCACGGCATCCGGTGACGACCGCAGCCGCTCAAAAGACGCTGTTCGAGGCTCACGAAGGACGGTTTCTTCTCGGTCTGGGAGTGGCACACGCGTCCTCCGTCGAGGGGATCCGCAAGCTTGAATACAGGACTCCCTACTCGGACATGGTGGCCTATCTGAAGGCCATGGCAGATGCGCCCTATACCGCCGTGGAGCCCGCAACCAAGCCACCGACAGTGCTTGCTGCCCTTGGGCCGCGGATGCTGAAACTGAGCGCCGAAGCTGCAGACGGTGCGCACCCGTACTTCACCCCTCCCGAACACACGGCAATGGCTCGCGATATTCTCGGACAGGGCCCGCTCCTGGTTCCGGAGCAGATGGTGGTCATCGATGGCAACCTTGACAGGGCCCGAAGTGTGGCCAGGGCGAATATGGCCCACTATCTCCAATTGCCAAACTACACGAACAACCTGCTGCGCTGCGGATTCACAGAATCCGACATCGACGACATGACTGACAAGCTGGTCGATGGGATCGTTGCCTGCGGTGACCTCGACGTCACGGTTGATCGGATCCAACAACATCTCGACGCGGGCGCCGACCATGTCAGCATCCAGGTTCTTGTAGCAGACAACGATCTCGATATCGCCATCGCCCATTGGCACGAGCTGGCCGAAGCCTTCAACCTGTGAGACGACAAGCCCGCATCCTCGGGTTCGCCGATTCCGACGGATTCGACCGTGACCTTTCAACGGTGAACACAAGAAGGCCCCCGAGCCGGGGGCCTTCTGCGAAGGTCGGTGGGTGACTGGCTTGGTGTTTCGGATCGTCCTGTTCGAGAACAAGTAGCCTCGCCGGCCTCCCACCTGATCCTCAGTATCGGCACATTCTGGTTCTTTCTTGAGTTCTGGGACATGGGTCGTACGGCCCCTTCTGGGGGATCCGATTTTGGCATTGTGTATCCAAGACCTGGATTTCGGTGCCCGGTCAGGTCGCTACCGGTGCGGCTGTAATCCCAGCTCCCATGGCCTCAAGACTGCCGACAGCGTGTCCCCAACGGTACGATGATGTGGTTCGTGAAGGCCTCTTTTGGGATGAACCGATTGTTGGCCGATGATTGGAGCAACTCATCGCAGGCAAGGACGACTATTTCAGGGCGAAGGGTGTTGTCGTTGAGACATTGCCGAACGCCACGTTCCGTGTGAAGCTGGAAACCGGCCATGAAGTAACGGCTCGCGCGTCGGGAAAGATGCGCAAGGGCCGGATGATCCGGATCAT
>JAZFUH010000027.1:0-2562 GCA_036447125.1 Acidimicrobiia bacterium
TCCGATCTGGATGAACCGATGCTCCGCCTCACCGGCATGAATCTCGGGCTCCTGACGATGGACAACCATCTCACGAGGCTCGCTACCCGATTCTGGGGAAGAGATGATGCGCGAGAGCTGGCCGAGGCGCTTGTTGGCAAGGATCTCAATGCCCTCGAGGCTCTTGACGCAGAGCTCGTTACATTCGCCTATGACGAAATCGACTGGGATGACGAGCTGCGGATCGCGCTCGAGGAGCGTGCATCGTTCTCCCCCGACGCTCTCACAGCCATGGAGGCGAACCTCCGATTCCCCGGACCTGAGACTTTGGAGACGAAGATCTTCGGCCGCCTCACTGCGTGGCAGAACTGGGTATTCACCAGACCGAACGCGTCAGGGCCCGACGGCGCCCTGCAGCGATACGGGACAGGTCTCAGACCGGAATTCAACCGAAAGCGAACGTGAAAGAGGGACGCAACGATGGCTGACGACACCGTCGATTATTCGACGCTCATGCCAAACAACGTCGGGCTGGCCGACGACCCGAAACTCCTGCGAGCACTGGAACGGTGGTATCCGAAGTACCTCGAATGGTGGGTCGACATGGGACCAACAGGGTTCATCGACGAAACACCCTTCCAAGAGGCCGAAGTGTGGTTGCGCACTGCAGTGAGCGTGGAGAGAGACGGCTGGGCACGGTTCGGATATGTGAAGATGCCTGAGTACCGCTGGGGAATCCTCCTCGCTCCATCCGAAGAGGGTCGCACGATCCCCTTCGGTGAGCACAAGGGAAAACCTGTCTGGCAGGAGGTCCCTGGCGCCCATCGCGCAGCGCTTCGGCGCCTCATCGTCATCCAGGGGGACACCGAGCCTGCATCGGTCGAGCAGCAGCGATTCCTCGGCGCCACGGCCCCATCGTTCTACGACATGCGGAACCTCTTCCAGGTCAACGTTGAGGAGGGACGTCATCTGTGGGCGATGGTCTACCTCCTCCAGCGATACTTCGGACGCGACGGCCGGGAGGAGGCCGAAGAGCTGCTGAAACGCCGTTCCGGCGACAAGGACCGTCCCCGCATGCTCGGTGCCTTCAACGAGGAGACACCGGATTGGCTGTCGTTCTTCCTGTTCACCTATTTCACCGACCGCGACGGGAAGATGCAGCTCGAGGCGCTCGCTCAATCCGGCTTCGACCCTCTCTCGCGTACGTGCCGTTTCATGCTCGCCGAAGAGGCACACCACATGTTCGTCGGTGCCACAGGGGTCGGTCGCATCGTCAAACGCACTGCCGAGGCCATGCGGGATGCGGATATCGGGGATCCCTATGAGGCAGAACAGGTGCGATCCCTCGGGGTCATCGACCTTCCGCTCATCCAGCAGAAGCTCAACCTCCACTTCTCTCTCACGCTCGATCTCTTCGGTTCGGAGGAATCTACGAACGCGGCGAACGCCTTCCACACCGGGTTGAAGGGTCGCTACCACGAGACAGCCATAGAGGACGACCACCAGCTCATCGGCTCCACCTATCCGGTGACCAAGTACGTCGACGATGGGTTTCGCCAGATCCAGGTGCCCGCCCTCAACGCTCTCAATGCGAGGCTTCGGGACGACTACGTCGAGGATTGCAGGGGTGGCGTGCGGCGATGGAACCGCTATATCGCAGAGGCAGGCATCGACTTCGAGCTGATGCTTCCCCACATCGCGTTCCACCGCGAGGTCGGAGAGTTCGCCGGCCTCCATGTGACCCCTCAGGGCGAGCTTGTCGACGCCGCGACATGGAACGCGCGATCCGCCGATTACCTGCCGGACGACAATGACAAGACCTTCATCGAGGAACTCATGATTCAGGTGACGACCCCGGGTGAGTTCGCCTCGTGGATCGCCCCGCCACAGAAAGGCATCGGGGGTCAGCCCGTCGAGTTCGAGTACGTGCAGATCCCGGGAACCCTCTGAGGCAGCTACTCAGGACTCCCGGAACCCACAAAGCAAGCCACCCGACTACTCTCCGGATGGATGCCTCGAACCCGCCTTATCTTCGTTTCGGGCAAAGGGGGGACCGGAAAATCCGCGGTGACCGCAGCCACCGCGATCGACTTCGCACGACGCGGTCACCGGGTGCTCGCGATCGACATGGTCGGGCAGACGGGCCTCGCCGCCCATCTCCGATCACCCAGACTCGGGTACTCCCCCATCGAGGTTCGGCCGGGGCTGTTTGCGATGGCAATGAGCCGATCCGAGGCGCTCGACGAGTATCTCAAGATGCAGCTACACGTGCCCAAAGGTGCGCCCACTCGCCAGATCAGCTCCGCTCTCTCGGTTCTCGCGGACACCGCCCCCGGAGTGCGGGAGATTCTCAGCATTGGAAAGCCGATTTACGAAACACGGTCAGGGAGATGGGACGTGGTCGTGGTCGATGCCCCTTCCCTTGGACAATTCCAGTCATACCTTCGAGCACCACGGACCATTTCTGACCTGGTGCCGACAGGGAACGTGCGTCGACTGGCGACCCGATTCGAGGCGACGCTCCGGGACGACGGCGTGACTTCGATCTGCCTCGTCACGACTCCAGGGGAACTGCCGACGGTT
>JAZFUH010000028.1:0-5632 GCA_036447125.1 Acidimicrobiia bacterium
ATGTCGACGATCCACGCGAATGGGCCTGCGGAAGCTCTCGACAGGCTTGCGATGCTTGCGGCGATGGCGCCTGAGCGAGTGCCGGAGAGCGCCCTCACACGGCAGATCGCGGCTGCTGTTGATCTTGTTGTATTCGTGGCGAGACACGGTTCACAGCGACGTATCGACACGGTTCACAGGCTCACGCCTGACGGATTCGACGAGGTGTACTCGTGCTGCTGATAGTTCTCGGGGGAATCGCTCTACTCGGTGGCGTGCCCACACCGATCGTTGTGGGAGCGGTCGCATTGTCATATCTCTCGCTGCCCTTCGTCGTTGGATTGATAGCGGTTGCTGCTTGTGTTGGCATGGTCGTGCGGTGGCGAAATCGCAGGGCATCGCTGGGACATGAGGGAGATCTTCTGCGACAGCTCTCCGGTAGGGTCGCGGCCGGGGCAACGATCCGTTCGGCCATCGCCGATGCGACGATCGACGGCATCCCTCCCAGGGCTGTGCGACTTGCTGCACTCGGTCAGCCGATGGCAGGCGTCGGAGAAGCATTGGCTCCCTCCCTGCCGACGAACGGAGCCGCATTTCGAGCAATCTGCTCGTTCTCGGAGCACACGGGGGCAGCGATCTCTTCCGCCCTTGCGGTATTGGCAGAACAGGCGGACGACGCGACCGAGCGTGCAAGGCAGCGAAGAGTCTCGCTCGCCCAGGTGAAACTCTCCGCGATTGTCGTCGGAGTCGTTCCGATCGTCGTATCACTCGCGCTCATCGTCGCGCGCGGCGTACCTGACCCTGGTGGGGCGGTGATCGTCCTGCCGATGATCGCCGGTGTCTGTCTCCAGCTGCTCGGGACAGCGATCGTGTTCAGGGTGGCTTCAAGGTCGGCCCGTTGATCGCGACAGCCGCAACGTTCGGAATCGCGACATATGTGTTCGCACCTTCACGAATCACCCTCGTCGGCGGAGCGTTCTTCGCTGTGGCGCTTGTTGATCCGGTGCTGGCATTGGCGGCGGCGGCCGTTGCAGTGTTCGTTGTCGGGCTGGCCCGCATCCGCCGGTCGCGCGGCGCAGAGGGACGATCACGTGAGGATGGTCTCCTCGCGGTTGAACTCGTTGCACTGGGCGTCACCGCAGGGCTTCCTTTCAGGAACGCTGCGGCACTGACAGCGGACCAGATCGGGGGAGCGATAGGGCATGAGATCAATCAAGCTCTTCGTCGGCTCGGCGCCGGTTACCAACCGTCGATCGACTCGGGTGACCTTCGGTCCGTGTTCAACGTCGCGTCTGCTGCCGAGGCCTCAGGCATGCCGATTGCGGCAGCGCTCAATGCTCTTGCCACGGACAGGAGACGGGCGGCGGCCTCTGAGGCGAGAGAGCAGCTTTCGAAACTCCCTGTGAAGATGCTCTTCCCTCTTGCCTTCCTGATCCTTCCCGGTTTCGTGATGCTCACCGTGGTGCCTCCGTTGCTTTCCGGTCTGTCGAGACTTGGTATCTGAACTCTCAACTACGACTTCCCACCGTCGCGACCGGTAGTCGCACAAAGGAGAAGTACATGTCGCATATCGATCTGATCCGCCCCGTACGGTCTGAAGTCGGTCAGGCCACCGCCGAATACGCCCTCGTCCTCGTCGCTGCCGCCGTTGTGGCACTGGCGCTCATCTCTTGGGCCTCAACCACAGACATGCTGCCGTCATTCTTCAACACCGTCATGCAGAAGGTCATCTCGGTGGCGAACAGGGCATGACAGGTGAAAGGGCGTCTGCCGTCGTCGAGTTCGCGCTCGTGTTGCCACTGGTTCTCGTGGTGCTTCTCGGAATCGTCGAGGTTGCCGTGGTCGCCAGATCCGAGATCCAGCTTGTTCACGCTGCAAGAGAGGGTGCTCGCGAAGCCGCGGCCTCACCGGACACTGCAAGGGCGGCCGCCGCGGTGCGCTCCGCACTCGGGGAGTCAGGCAAGAACGCCAAAGTCTCCGTCCGGCGGCCGGCTCAGGTCGGTCAGAAGGCAGTTGTGAGCGTGTCACTTCGCCACACCGTCGCAGCGCCCATATTCGGTGGTTTCAGTGTGGAGCTCCACGCACAGTCGACGATGCGCGTTGAACGGTGAACGTGGCTCGATCGCGCTCGGCCTCGGTGCCGTGGTGCTCGTGTTGATGCTCGCCGTCGGCGTTGGTGCCGTGGGAGCCGGGGTTGCCGGCTATGTCCATGCGGCTGGTGCTGCGGACGCGGCTGCACTGGCCGCAGCTCCCGTGACATTCCGTCAGTTCGGTGCGAGGGGGACTCCCACACAGGAGGCTGCGCTCTTTGCGTCTGCCAATCACACAAGCCTGGTGCGATGCGTGTGTCCCATCGATCGGTCCTGGAGGAAGCGCACGGTCACCGTGGTCGTCGAACGTCGCATCGATCTTCCGGGTCTGGGGACCGTCAGCGTGCGTGCAACCTCCAGGGCGACCTTTGAACCTGCAGCGCTGCTCGCACCGTGAATTGCCGCGGGGGATCTCGTGGCGAAGCTAATGGAGCAGTTTCGCGACACGCTCGATTGCGAGCGTCACGATCTCTGACGATTCCGTGGCGAAACAGATGCGCATGAACCCTGGTTCACCGATGTGGCAGGCTGATCCGGGGGTCAGGCCCACGTTGGCCTCGTCGAGGATCCTTCGCCAGAGACGATCCTCTGCCTCCCACGTTGCCTCATCCATGAACCGACGCATGTCTGCCAGAAGGAACATTCCGGCGGCACCTCCGATGTGCAGAATGCTGGCAGCATGGAGTGCTGACGTGGTCGCTTCGTATGACTTCCGGAGCCTCGAACGCATCTCGGTGAGATATCCGTCCCGCCACTCGGTGTCCCTGAGCATCCCGGCGAGCAGATGCTGCGTATCTCCGGACACGCAGGACCAGTATGCGAGCTCTCCCACGGCATCGAGCACGCTGTCGTTGGCTGAGGTCATGACCCCGCACCGTATGCCGCTCATCGCAAAGTCCTTGCTGAATCCCCACACCTCGTGCACGTCAGCCGCCAGGTCGTCGATCACGGCGCCAACCGGTTGATAAGGTCTATCGCCGTGCACGGAGAGCGCGTATATCTCATTGACGACGATGTGGAGCTCATGGGATCGGGCCCAATCGATCGCTGCCCTCATCTCCTCGGCAGCCATCAGCCGACCGGTGGGGTTGTCCGGATTTGTGAGCAGTAGGGCGGAGATCGGCATGTCGGCAGCGTTGAAAGTCGACTCGAGAAGCTCGGGGCTCAGGGCGAAACCTTCTGTGCTCGAAGTGTGCACCGGTACCGCGGTGAGACCATCACGAGTCTCGAGGTCGGCCCAGAAGCCGGTGTAGCTCGGTGTCGGCACGAGAACTCCGTCCCCGGGGCTCGAGATCACGTAGAACAGCGATTCAAGGATGCTGCCGGCTCCGGCCAGCACGATCACTCGTTCAGGATCGACTGATCTGTCCCAGACATACTCGGATGCGAACGACGCGATCTGCGCGCGAAGCTCGTGAGACCCGGTCATCACATCGTACGCAATGGACCCTGCAGCGACATGTCTGTCGCGGTTGAGTTGTGGCTCGAGGATGTCCCACATCTGGAGATTCTCGGCGACACAGAGTCCGATGTATCTCTCCGGGTCATTCGGGTCAGCATCAGCAGCGCGTTCCATGTCCTCGAGAATGTACGGAGCCATCGGGGGGTCATCGAGAAGCGATGATCCGCGACGGGAGAGCGGTGGTGTTGATGGCATGTCCCGGATGCTAGATGGGAATCCGAAGTCCGAATCGCTCGCTGGGGCTCGCTTCCGAAGTCGGATTTCGGGTTTCGATCAATTCTGTTCCCTGATGCCATCCTCCATGACGTCGCGAATTATGTCCTCTGCCTCGGGATCGAGGAACACGACCGATGCTCCGCCCCCAGCACGACCAAGGCTGCCGGGGAGCACCTCGTTCGTGATGTCGCCCACGTCCATGTAGAAGGCAGCGGCACCGAGCTGGATCAGGTCGGTCGGTGTCAGATTCGTCACCGTGTACTTCACGAGCTCGCCGAGCAGCACGGGCGCATCTTCGACGGATCCCTGCTGGAGCATCGTGAGCACCGCAAGCATGACGAGTCCCTGATGCCATGATCGCGTGAAGTCCCCGCCGGACAGTTGCTTACGGGTGCGAGAGAAATCGAGGGTTCTCGTTGGTGTGAGGCGCTGTTCCCCTGCCGAGAAACCTGGCCACCATTCCTGCTTCGGAACTCCTGTAGGGAGGGTGATCAGGAGCCGTCCGACGGCTGCTCCGATGAGCTTCTCGAACCCGGAGAATGCGGTGAGGATGTATCCCTCGACAGGAATCTTCCACGTTTCGGTGAACAGGTTGAAGATTGCATCCGGTCCACGGCCACTTGTCGTGAGAGCGTTGACACGCATCTCCCCATATGGCGTATCGACCCACGTGTCGCGAGGCCACCCGAGGATCGTGCCCATTCCCAGGGCCGGTACCGATGTGAGAACGTGGATCGAGTCCATGCGGTGCACCGCGGGGTCGCCTCCGGGGCGTGCATCAGATCCAAGAATGAGAATCCTGAGTGGGCTCCTGCCGAACCATGGCACAGCGCCAACCGAACCAAGGTGTGCACCGACCACACGCCAGCCGTCGCCATCATCGGCAAGTAGCACGATGTCGTTGTCATCGAGGCGGACAACTCCGACTGCTCCACCAGTTGCGAGTTCCTGGGTGTGCGCTTTGCCTTTGTAATCGTCCGCGAGCATCCCAGCGACATCGCCATGATGTGCGACGAGATCAGGATCGACCGACCCGGGGTTGTTTCGGGGGTCCTGCACGACTGAGAGGAACGCACCTACGGCGGATACAAGCTCGGTAGGCATTTCACCGATGACCCGCACGGAGGCAAGTGGGATCTGCATGGTTGTCGTGGTTGGGGGAGGGCGTGACGTCGTCGGTGCTGGCGGAGCGGTCGGGATGGATGTAGGCACGTATGGGGTTGCTGAGACCTCAGTGGAGCCGGATGACGTGCAGGCCGCGGCAGTGAGCGTGACGGCGAGAATGGCCGCTCCAAGGCGATGTGAAGATCTCATCGGCTGGCAGGGTACCTGCAGCATGGAGACTCCAACGTCTGATCTGATTTGATTCACGCCTGCGGTCGGATCGCGGGTTAGCCTCGCAACCATGCTGATCGTTATCGCGGGTTGCGGCAGGGTCGGATCCGACCTTGCGCATTCACTCTGAGAGGACAGCCACGATGTATCGGTCGTGGAGGAGGATCCGGCCAGACTCGCCATGCTGGGAGCCTCGTTCAACGGTCGAACCGAGATCGGACTTCCGTACGACGTGAGGACCCTTCGAAGGGCAGGAGTCGAATTCGCCGATGCGTTCGTTGCGGTGACGAACAACGACAACGCGAATCTGATGGCCGTCCAGGTTGCGAAGGAAGTCTTCGGAGTCCCTCGGACCATCGCAAGGCTTGATGATCCGGCTCGCGCTGATGCGTATCGAGCTCTCGACGTTCAATACGTTGCAGGCGCCCACCTGATCTCTCGTGTGATCCATGAGCAGATCATCGAGCGGGAATTTGCCCTGCATGTGACGTTCTCATCCGGCGATATCGAGATCGTTGAGATGGTGATCGGCGAGCAGGGCGAGTCATTG
>JAZFUH010000029.1:0-3542 GCA_036447125.1 Acidimicrobiia bacterium
CCGTGCCATGTCCTCGGTCTCCTCGAGGTTCATGCCTGCAACAGGCTCATCGAGCAGCAGGAGCTCAGGTTCCATGGCGATCGCTCGACCAAGCTCGACCCGTTTCTGGATACCGTACGGCAGCATGCCCACGGGGTGGAACCGCCAGGCCTCGATCTCGAGCAGGTCGATGATGTCCTCGACCTTGGCACGGTTGGCCATCTCTTCACGCTTCGCCTTTCCAAGCCAGAAACCACCGGCGAGCCAGCCGACGCTCGTGCGAACATGCCTCCCAAGTGCGATGTTCTCGAGAACGGTCATATGGGCGAAGAGCTCGATGTTCTGGAACGTGCGGGCAACCCCCAGTTCGGCAACCCTGTCGGGGCGCATGCCCATGATCGATTTGCCTCTCCACCTGATGTCGCCTTCTTGAGGTTTGTAGACACCGTTGAGGCAGTTGAACGCCGATGTCTTGCCTGCGCCATTAGGACCGATGATCGCAAAGAGCTCGCCCTCGTTCACGACGAAATTGATGTTCGACAGTGCTCTGACACCTCTGAACGAAAGACTGATGTTCTCGAATTCGACGAGCGGTGCACTCACGACAGCCACCGCTTTCTCCGCTTGTAATGCTTGACGTCCCTGAACGACTTCCTTTTCCCGCCTTCGGCATGTAGGCCGAGGTAGAACTCACGGACGTCCTCGTCTGAAAGCAGCTTGTGTGGGTCGCCGTCCATGACGACCTTGCCTGTCTCCATGATGTACCCGTAATCCGCGATCGAGAGCGCCATGTTGGCATTCTGCTCGATGAGCAGGACGCTCGTACCCGACTTGGTGATGTCGACGATGATGTCTCGTATCAGTGTAACGAGCATCGGCGCCAAGCCGAGGGAAGGCTCATCGAGAATGAGAAGGGACGGGTTCGCCATCATCGCTCGGCCGATGGCGAGCATCTGTTGCTCGCCGCCGGACAGATACCCCGCAGTGTCCTTTCTGCGGTCCGCGAGAAGTGGGAACATCTCCATCACACGGGCGTACGATTCCTTGACGTTCGCTGAATCCCTGTTCGTGGTCGCACCGGTGCGGAGGTTGTCATCGACGGTCATCTCGGCGAACACTCGCCGACCCTCCATCACCTGGGCAATTCCACCTTTTACGATCCGGGACGCATCCTTGTCGTGTATCTCTTCACCGTTGTGCGTGACTGAGCCCTTTGTGACATCACCATCGTGTACGTCGAGTAGGCCTGTGATAGCACGCAGTGTCGTCGTCTTGCCTGCACCATTTGCACCGAGCAGCGCAACGATCTGTCCCTCTCGCACTTCGAGGCTGAGCCCACGGAGCACGAGCACGACATCGTTGTAGACGACTTCGAGATTCGCTACTTCAAGCATGTTGGAATGCGTTCCTCACGCTTTGGTCGGGTGGGGGTGCGGCGGACCGCACCCCCACAGTTTGTCTTGTCTATAGCTCGTAGCAGGCAGCTGAGAAGTCGAATTCCTCGGCCAGTGAGCCGACGAAGAAGTCCTTCACAAGCACGGAACCGGTGGTTCCGTCAGCCTGTGAGAGTGTCTGGGCCGGACCACCTGCAGCGGTGTACAAATCGATATCCGGTTTGAACATTGCCAAAGAGCGCTGGACATAGTCGTTTGGAGTGCCCGAGTACGCCTGGTTGGGAGCGGCCCCACCGAAGTCAACCTCGGTCACGCTGTTCGCTGCAGCAACAACGCCCTCAGGGCTGAGGTCGAGATTCGCGATTGCCGTCGCAAGCACCTTGCGCATCGTGATGGCTTCGTTCCAGCCAACGATGAATGAGTCTGATGGTCGGCGATCTGGGTACTCGTCTGACATGGCAGCCATCATCTCGTCATTGCCTGGTGTCGATTCACCCCAACCAACGTTGTACCCGGACTGGTAGTAGACCAAGTCATACAGCGGACCAGCTGGAGAGTCGAGCAACGCAAAGTTGTACGTCGGGACGGATCCAGTGAACGCGCCTTCATGGCCGCTCAGGACCGCACCGGCGAGGATCTCCGCACCGATCGATGGGTTCGTCGTCATGAAGGTCCAGTCTGCGCCGGACGCAACAATGCTCTGGATGACAGGAGTCTGATCCTGACCAGGGATGACTGCGGCTTCACCGTCGTAGACGAGTTCCATGCCATAGTGCTCGATAGCAAGCTTCACGCCTGCTGAGGCATCTTGGCCGTAGTCACCCGGGAAGGTTGCGAGAGCAATCGTCTTGCCACCCATCTCGTTGACGAAGTCGAGGATGTTCATCGCTTCGAGGCAGTAGTTGGTGTTCTGCTCGAGCATCACGCCACCATCGAAGTCTGGAATTGCCCAGCCGGAGTACCAGCTGAGTGGGATGACCAGCATCGAGTCTTCTTTGTACAGGTCCAACGCTGCAACGTTCGTAGGTGAACCGGTCGATTGACTGATCGCCACAACATCGCCACGGATCTTCTCGTACTTCTCGATGTGCTGCTCGACGTTGTAGTTCGTGTCCTCGATGACGAGTTCAACCGTCCATCCATCGATACCACCAGCGGCATTGAGGAGGTCCCAATACACCTTCTGAGCATCAGTGATGTCGATTACAAGACCTGCGAACAGACCGGTGAGGTCTGCGAGCAAGCCGAGTGTGATCACTTTGGCATCGGCATCGACACCTCTGCCCGTCACCATCTCGGCGACAGGAGCAGCGGTCGTCGTCGTCGTGTCATCGCCGCCGCTGGGTGCAGCGGTCGTCGTCGTTGTGTCTTCGGTGCCGCCAGCCGTAGTTGTCGTGTCATCACTGCTGTCGCTACATGAAGCGGCGACCAAAGCCATGACAAAGACCAGCAAGAGCCAGCTATATCTCTTTCTCATCTGGTTTCTCCTCCTTGGATTCTTTCCAGTTTTCCTGAGTGGCCGTCTCCGACCACCCGAGACCTAATCAATACGTGAAGGGCCAACCCTTCCAGTAGTTCCTCACCTTGATCCAGATTCCGTAGAGGCCGAGAGGCTCCACGATGAGGAACACGATGATGAGCACGCCGAACAGTACGATGTTCAACTGAAAAATGCTGAGGCCCGGGCCGTATGCATCGAGCGACACGATGCCGATGTAGTCATCAGGGCTCGTGCGGATGAAGATGTTGCCGAGCCATGCAAAGGTTCCACCATCGGTCACCTGGGTCGCCAGCCAATGTGTCAACTCCTCAACGAGCCTCGGGGAGAGGATGACAAAGAACGTGCCGAGGAACACGCCTGCAACGGTTCCGGCACCACCGATGAGGATGATCGCCACGAACTCGATGGACAGGAACAGATCCCATGACTCTGGGATCATCCGGCCGACCACGGATGCGAGAATCGCTCCAGCGATCCCTGCATAGAACGATGAGATCGCAAAGGCCTGCGTCTTGCCCTTTGCCTCTGCAACACCCATGACCTCCGCTGCGATATCTCTATCGCGAATCGCTGCCCAGGAGCGGCCGACCCTGGTGCGCATGAGGTTCTTGGATATCAATGCGAACACGACGACGAAAAACAGAACGAAGAAGTACGTCTTGGCCTCG
>JAZFUH010000030.1:0-4833 GCA_036447125.1 Acidimicrobiia bacterium
ATCCTGAACCGGGAGTGACATGACCGAGCGGATCCTCGTCGTCGACGACGACCCGGACATCTTGAAATTCGTCGAGATGAACCTTGAGCTCGATGGCTTCGAGGTTGATCTTGCAGGCGGAGGCCGCGAGGCGCTCGAGAAGGCGAAGGCTTCACCACCTGATCTCATGCTGCTTGATGTCATGATGCCTGAAATCGACGGTCTCACGGTCCTGAGACGAATGCGATCTGATCCGACGATGGCGAACATCCCCGTAATAGTGTTGACGGCAAGAAGCCTCGCCGAAGATCGCGTCAAGGGACTCGACCTGGGTGCAGATGACTACATCACGAAGCCTTTCGATCTCGAGGAACTCATCGCGAGAATTCGCACGGTCCTGAGACGCAGCCAGCAGATGCGCGATCTGTCCCCGCTGACCGGACTGCCGGGCAACTTTCAGATCGCAAGTGAACTCGAACGACGCGTCGAGCGGGGGAAGGACTTCGCAGTGGTTCATGCCGATCTCGACAATTTCAAGGCATTCAACGACCACTACGGATTCCTGCGAGGGGACGCCGTCATCAAGTTCACAGCGAAAGTCCTCAATGACGCAGCTTCAGCGATCGGGGATCAGGACGCATTTGTAGGTCACGTGGGTGGTGACGACTTCGTAGCGGTCGTGAGGGACCACAACGCTGAACCTTTCTGTGAATACGTGGTCACGAACTTCGATGACGGGATCCTTGAATTCTACGACACTGCCGACGCCTTGCAGGGATACATCGAGGTTACGGATAGGAGGGGGGAACGCCATGCCTTCCCCGTTTGCTCGCTCTCGATGGGTGTCGCGACGAGTGCTCGCAAGGCGCTTTCGAGCGAGTGGGAGGCGTCATCTGTCGCATCGGAGATGAAGGAAGTGGCGAAGAGAACTCCGGGAACCAACTATCAGATCGATAGGCGGACCTGAACCGCTTCGCCGCGGTACGTACGACGTAATACGTACGACGCAATACGTACTACCTTTCTATCGAATACCTCTTTCAGGGCAGGGTGCAATTCCCGACCGGCGGTGAGAGTCCGCGACCCCCAACTCTGGGGCTGATCCGGTGGAATCCCGGAACCGACGGTGAGAGTCCGGATGGGAGAAAGGGGACGCTTGATGCGTCGCGTTGGAGACAACTCAGTCACCAGCACGAACGTGGACGAGTTCATGCGCCGTGCGATCGAGGCAACCCGGTCGACGTACCCGCATCCGAATCCACGTGTCGGAGCTGTACTCCTCTCGCCAGAAGGCGACGTTCTGGCTGTCGCCGCCCACCAGTCCTCCGGCGAACCCCACGCAGAGATTCTTGCACTTGACCGTGTAGACGATGCCACGGGTACCACTCTCGTGGTGACCCTGGAACCATGCGATCACCACGGTCGGACTCCTCCATGCACCGAGGCCATAATCGAAGCTCGAGTCGCGAGGGTCGTCGTAGGCGTGACGGATCCAGATCCAAGAGTTTCAGGGCAGGGAATCGACCGACTGAGAGACGCGGGTGTCGACGTAACCGTCGGTGTTCTGCGAGATGACGTGGTGGCCGCCGACCCCGGGTACTTCCATCAACGCCGCACCGGAACTCCGTGGGTCACATTGAAGCTCGCAGCGACCCTGGACGGTCAGGCGGGAGCGAGAGACGGAACATCGAAATGGATCACATCCATCGAAGCACGGGAGGATGCACACAGGCTTCGATCCGAGAACGATGTCATCATCGTCGGCGCAGGAACGGTTGTCGCCGATGATCCGGCGCTCACAGTTCGACTCGACGGGTACGAAGGGTCACAACCACGTCCTGTGATAATCGCAGGCACACGTGCCCTGCCCGGCGATCGGAAGCTTTTGAGCCGTAACCCGATCATCTACAGGGCGGAGGGCTCTTGCATGGTCGACCCGGTCGAGGTCGTCAAGGATCTCGGGGAGCGCGGCATCGTGGCAGCGATGATCGAGGGCGGCCCGAGCGTTGCTGCTTCCTTCCTTGCTGCGGGAGTTGTCGACCAGATCGTGTGGTACATCGGCGCGAAACTTGCCGCAGGTACCGGCATCCCCGCGCTGCCGGGTGACTTCGGCACCATGACCGACGTGACGGACATCACGATCGACCGGGTCGATCGCGTGGGTCCAGATCTCAGAATCTCAGCAACGATAAGCAAGGAGCGATGATGTTCACAGGCATCGTCTCAGAACTCGGAACGGTTGCCTCCGTGCGGGCACTCGACGGAGCATTGAGTCTGACCGTCACCGCGCCCGATACGGTGGTCGGCGTCGCGGTCGGCGACTCGATATCGGTCAATGGCGTCTGCCTGACTGCGGTGGCCGTGGATCAATCCGCGTTCACGGTTGAGATCGTGCAGGAGTCGCTCCAACGGAGCGCGCTCGGTTCGCTGAGGGAGGGCGACACGGTGAACCTGGAGCGCCCGATGTTGGCTGGCGGTCGTTTCGATGGGCACATGGTCCAGGGTCACGTTGACGGTGTGGGCCACGTCGAGGAGATCAGACGAGAGGGAGACGCCCGTCGTTTCCGGATCTCGATACCGGGAGACCTGGCCCGCTACATCGCCGAGAAGGGCTCGATCGCCGTGGACGGGACAAGCATGACCGTCACAGCGGTGTCAGACGCCCGGACGGACGAGCCATGGTTCGAGATGGTCCTCATACCCCACACGCTCGATGCAACCGTGCTTGGAAGAGCCGATGTCGGGTCACCGGTCAATCTCGAGGTTGACGTTATCGCCAAGTACGTCGAACGCCTCGTCCGGAGTGCAACGTGAGCCTGTCACCGATCGAGCACGCCATCGCTGCATTCGCCAGGGGCGACTTCGTCCTGGTGGTCGATAGCGAGGACAGGGAGAACGAGGGCGATCTCATCGTGGCAGCGCAGATGGTGACCGCTGAACAAATCGCATTCATGGTCAGACACACCTCTGGATTGATCTGCTTACCGATGACGAGGGAGCGGTTGGACGAACTCGACATTCCCATGATGGTGATGGAGAACACAGAGGCTCACAACACGGCATTCACGATCTCCATCGACTACGCACCCGACACCACCACGGGCATCTCGGCAGCGGACAGGGCCCGGACGATTCGCGCCACGGTGGATCCTGACTCCAAGCCTTCACACTTCTCGAGGCCGGGCCACATCTTCCCTCTTCGCTATCAGGAAGGCGGCGTTCTTGTTCGAACAGGCCACACGGAGGCGTCCGTTGATCTTGCGCGACTTGCAGGCCTCCATCCGGCGGGAGTGCTCTGTGAACTCGTCAATGATGATGGGACGATGGCCCGAGACGAGACCCTTGTCCGGTTCGCAGCCGAGCACGACATGGTGATGATCTCGATCGACGATCTGGTGGCCTATCGATGGAGAACTGAAGCTCTGGTCGCTCGTGAGTCCTCTGCTTCGCTGCCGACTGATCATGGTGTCTTCGACATCGTCGGGTACAGGTCCACGATCGACGGTGGCCAACACGTCGCCCTCGTCATGGGAGACGTGGCAGGCAGACCCGACGTGCTCACGCGGGTACATTCGGTGTGTCTCACCGGTGATGTGTTCGGGTCCCTGCGATGTGACTGCGGCACACAGCTCGACGAATCGATGAGACTCATCGCGCAGGAGGGCGAGGGCGTGATCGTGTACAACACTGCCCATGAGGGGCGCGGAATCGGCATCTTGGCCAAGATCGCGACATACAACCTCCAGGACCAGGGCCTCGATACCGTCGATGCCAACAGGGAGATCGGTCACTCCGACGACGGCAGGCACTACGGCGTCGACGCTCAGATTCTGAACGACCTGAAGATCTCGAGCATCCGTCTCCTTACGAACAATCCCGACAAGATCGAGCAACTCCGCAGGTACGGTGTCGAGATCGTCGGTCGCGAGCCTCTGTGGGTCGGAGTAACCCCCGAAAACAAGTCCTATCTGCATA
Organism: Acidimicrobiia bacterium; assembly: GCA_036447125.1. GTDB lineage: Bacteria > Actinomycetota > Acidimicrobiia > Spongiisociales > UBA5794 > B3-G11. The sequence continues at coordinate 3,955 of JAZFUH010000030.1, forward strand.
CGAAGACAACGCGGATGGGCCATCTTGCGGAGGATGCGATCTGATGCGACTGGCGGGATCAAGCGGTGAGGGGCCTTCAGCTGAGGGTCTCCGTGTCGGCGTCGTCACCGCGATGTTCAACGAGCAAATCACCACGGGCCTCAAATCGGGTGCGGTCGAGTTCCTTGAGGAGGCCGGTGCATCTGAGATCTTTGAGGTCGATGCACCGGGCGCCTTTGAACTCCCCCTCATGGCCCAACGCCTTGCAGAGGCGGGCTACGACGCGGTTGTGTGCCTCGGAGCGGTGATCGAAGGCGACACGGACCACTACGAACACGTGGCCCACCGTGCGTCCGAGGGATTGATGCGAGTGCAACTCGATACGGGAGTCCCGATCTCATTCGGGATCCTCACGGTCCGCACCGCCGAAGCGGCAGTTGCCCGCTCGCAACCGGGGGAGACGAACAAGGGCAGAGAGGCCGCTATTGCGGCCGTGCTCGCCGCGAACACGCTTCACGGACTCCCCACCGAGGCTTAGCGCTTCAGGTCCGCTCGGAGATGTCGTACGTCGTGTGTCGTACTATTGTTCGTCGGGTAAACGACGCAAGAGGAAGCGCCTGCTTCCCACCTGTCCACCGTTCCGAGGTGCGCCAGGTCCGAACTTCGGGCAGCACCGATCGTGCTGTCTTTGTTCTTGTAGGTATCCTCCTGCGTAAGAGATCCTTATGTGCCAGGAGGTATTCCCATCGCAGAACCACGGGTCAACGACCGAATCCGCGTGAAACGCGTGCGGTTGATCGCACCGGACGGAGCTCAGATAGGCGAGAAGGATATCGACGAAGCTCGATGGCTGGCTTCTCAACTCGGACTCGATCTGGTTGAGGTTGCTCCCGATGCTCG
>JAZFUH010000031.1:0-8597 GCA_036447125.1 Acidimicrobiia bacterium
TCGGCTGTCCGACTCTCCCGCAAGGCGTCAATGGCCCTCCAAGGGTACCAGCCACCCCACCATCTGGCGTCTGGCGTCCATACGCGCCGGATATAGCGCGTATGGACGCCAGACTTGGGTCAGGCAGTCTTGAGCTCTGCGGGTCTGCCGAACTTCCGCTTGAACAGGACGTAGGCGACGGCACCTGCCGGGATCGGAATCCAGAACTGGAAGAGCCGATACGCAAGGGTTGCAAGCGTTGCATCGGGACCAGGGATACCTGAAGCCACGAGCATTGCGGTGAGACCGACCTCGACGAACCCGAGACCGCCCGGAGTGATCGGGATCATCCCGAGCACAGCAGAACCGGCGAACGCAACAAGCACGAGGCTCGGACGAGGATGTGCACCAACAGCGTTCAGCGCAACCATCAGCACCATGTAGTCGAGTGTCCAGTTCAGAACCGCAGCAGCGAGTGCCTTGAACCACCGGGCACCAAGTGCCTCAACGACCTCGTTTCGTTGGTCGAGGATCTGTTCCGCCGTTGGATGCCAGTCCTTGTGGAGCTTTTCTGCCAGCCAGCACACGACGCGCTCGACGACACCGCCAACAAACAGCAGCGGTCTGTCGTACTTCACAACTGCAAACACAGCGCTGAACATCAGGACGAACAAGATCGTCCCGACGATTCCGACCCATAGAAGTCCACTTGGTATGGGAGCAGACACCGCAGCAAGCAGAAGAGCGATCGCGGGAAGGGAGAAGAGCACGAGGTTCGAGATGAACGAGACCGCCGCCAGCGCAGCTGCGGCCCTCCCAGTCGGCACTCCGGACACGGAGAGCATCTGGAAGTAGGAGGCGCCCGCTGCGACGGGTCCGCCCGGAACAACTTTCGCCATTGCGTTGGACACAAGCTGGGACGTCGCAGCGACAAATCGGGTGATACCGGGCACAGCGATGTGCGTGAGCTCCCAGGCCGCCGCGAATGCGCCGGTCATGAGAACACCCATCAACAAGAACCAGTACCAATCGATCCCTGAGAGATCCTGAGTGGCGGAGAAGAAATCGACGAGCTTCGGCCACAGGATGTAGAGCACCAGTCCCGCGGCGAAAAGAAAGGCCGATCGAATTGCGATCGTCTTCCATCTGTCTCTGCGATCAGTCTGTGATCTGGCTTTTTCGGTCATTCTGAGAAGTGTTCCCCCGAGATCAGACACAAATGTAGCGATACCGACTGGACCAACCCAACGGTTTCTCCAAAATCCGGCCTACTCGACATTCGGTTGTGTCTCATCGTAGGTGTCGCACAATGCACGCATCGAATCGAGATAGGGCCAGTAATCGACTTGGATCGTGTGTCGAGGTCGGTCCTGATAGCGCTCGGTGCGCTCGAAAGCGTCGGTTATGACCTCAGCACGCATTTCGCCCGTGCTCGGAAGCGACGCACCTTCAAGCAGTTGGGACACCCATCGCGCCTGCTGCTCGGCAAGGGGTGGCAGCGCACCGACGGGCTGGATCAAGCCGATGAAGAACAACCCCGGCGTTTCGACCGGGACGACTTGCTTGTACAGCTTGACCTTGTTGTCAACTGAAGCGAAGACATCATCATCGAGGAACGGGAACGAGATCCGATACCCCGTTGCGTAGATGACGACATCAGCCCTTGTGCGTCTCCCGTCAACGAAGATGACCTCATCCTTGGTGAAGCGTGAGATGCCACCCCGCACATGCAACTGACCGTCCTTGACGAGTGCAAGCAGATCAGCCGAAACAGTCGGATGCTGGCTCAGGATCGGCGTATCGGGAACTGGGAATCCGTACGACTCCTGGCTACCTCTTGCCATGTACAGAAGCATCCTGTACACGGTGCGCTGCACGTTGAGCGGAAGCCGAGAGGACAGACGAGTGGAGAAGCTGTCGAGTGGTCTCCCGAATAGGTATCTCGGGAGAATGTGGGCTCCTGATCGGGTGGAGATGGTCACCGACTGTGCGTACCAGGACAGCTCGCTTGCGATGTCTGCGCCGGTATTTCCGATACCGACGACAACGACATCCTTGCCGATGAACCCGGCCGGCGTCTGGTACGCCCGGGCGTGCATCGTCTCCCCCTCGAACTGGCCATCGCCCTCTGGGATATTCGGATCCCAGTGATGGCCGGACGCCACAATGACCGCCCGGTAGAGCTTCGTCGACTCCTCCCCAGTCGCGAGGTCCCGCGTCGTGACCTCCCAGCTCTGGCCTTGTGGGCGGGCTGAGACGACCCGGCTTCTGAACTCGATGTGATCCTTGAGCCCGTACATCTCGGCGTAGTTGTCCAGATACTCGATCACCTGGGTGTGGTGGAGATAGACCGGCCACTCTCTTGGCATGTCCAGGTCCCTGTATGCGAATCGTCCCTTGGACGTGTCGATGTGCAACGACGCATAGGCCGGAGATCTGCCGTTGTCGTTGTCGTAGCGCCAGTTGCCCCCGATGTCGCTCCCCATCTCGAAGGCGTCGAAATCGATGCCTCGATCCAGAAGCTGCTTCAGGGTCGTCAACCCGCTGACACCTGCACCGATCACACATACGGGGAGTTGCTCGCTCACAAGCCCGATGATGGCATTTCGAGTGGCTTGAGAAGGTCGGCCGTGTTGTTCTGCACCTTGTTGACCAGAGTTGAAACCGGGTACTCGGCCATGAGTTCGGCCGGATACACACCCATGAGCGCCTTGATCGTCTCTCTGTCGTCGAGGGAGGGGTCGAGCCATGCATCCCACCGGTCGCGCGGCAGGATCACGGGCATTCGGTCATGGATCTTCTCGAGAAGCCCGTTCGGTGTACCAGTGAGGATGGTGCAGCTCAAGATACGCTCGTCAGTATCCGGATCGTTCCATATCGACCACAGTCCGGCCACAGGAAGCGGCTTCTTGTCCGCACCGAAGATGTAATGCGGAAGCTTGCCCTTGACCCTTCGCTCCCACTCGAAGAACCCGTCAACAGGAATGATGCAGCGACGTTTGGCGAACGAGCTGCGGAACGTGGGCTTCTCTGCAGCGGTCTCCGAGCGAGCGTTGAACGTACGCGCCCCGATCTTCTTCTCCTTCGCCCACGAAGGTATGAGGCCCCACCGAAACGACGTGAGCGTCCGTTCGCCGTTGCGATCAGCAACGGCATACACAAGGGAGGTCGGTGCAACGTTGTAACTCTCACGCAACGTCTCGGTGCGAACGAACTCAGCACCAAAATGCTCCGCATAGAACTCGGGCTTCTCGACTTGTACAAAGCGACCGCACATGTGCAACGACAGTAGACGAACGGCTGACGACCGACGACGGTTCGTTCCCTGAGTTCATCAAGAGCGGTACGGTTACTGCCGATGGAAACCGGAATGGCTCCAGCAATCTCATTCTCATCGGTCCGAAAGACCTTCGGTGAAGTCACCGCGCTCAATGGTGTCGACTTCTCCGCCCCGGCCGGCTCCGTGACCGTTCTGTTGGGTCCCAACGGCGCAGGAAAGACCACGACCGTCCGGCTGACCACGGGAGCGATGATCCCCGACTTCGGTGCGATCAGAGTCCTCGGCCTTGACCCGCTCACAGACGGCGACGAAGTCAGGGCACGGGTTGGAGTTGTCCCACCAAAACCGGCGTTCTACGACCAGATCTCTGGCTGGGACAACCTGCAGTTTGCAGCCACCATATTCGGAGCGGACGAGTCTGAGGCTCGCAGGGCCGCGGAGCAGTTTGGAATCGTTCACGCTCTCAGCCAGGACGTAGGGGGATACTCGACAGGCATGCGAACCAGACTCGCTCTCGCCAGAGCCGTCCTCCACGACCCAGAAGTACTGATGCTCGACGAACCGACTGCGGGCCTCGATCCTGAGTCTGCACGAGCGGTCCTTGACCTGATCACCGAGATGGCAGGAAGAGGCCGAACGATCGTGATGTGCACCCATCTGTTGCATGAGGCCGAAGGCATTGCCGACCAGGTTGTCCTCCTCGAGAATGGCAAGGTCCGGGCTTCTGGGCCACCAAGAGCCCTTGCCAGGCGGTACATGCCAGATCCCATCGTGATCATCGACGCCGAGGATCGGTCCATGCTCGAACTGATCTCTGAGCTCGACGGCGTGCTTGCCGTTCGGGACGAAGGCGCGTTCCACATCACTCTCGATTCGACCGACCGCATACCTGATCTCGTCATCGAGCTCGTCAAACGCGGAGTTCGGCCTACAAGGGTCGAACCCCTCGAACCGACCCTCGAGGATCTCTACTTCGAGATGCAGAGAGCACATAGGGAGACAGGATGAGGTGGACAATGATCAAGGCGGTCATCCGAATCGACCTGTTTCGCTTGTTCAAGACGAAGGACTATTGGATTCCGCTGATCATTCTGGGTGGTCTGTTCTTCGTGATCCTCCCCGTGATACTGCTTGGATCGCTCAGCCTCATCCAGGCATCGCCGATGATCGCTCAGATCGGTGACATCATCGGGACGTTGCCCGACGCCGTGCAACAGAACATCAAGGGAGACAATCCAGCAACCCGGGCGTCATACGTCTTCGCGGTGTATCTGCTTGCGCCGATCGCGATCGTTGTCCCTCTCACGATCTCTTCCGCGGTGGGAGCGAACTCGATCGTGGGAGAGCGAGAGCAAGGCACCGGTGAATTTCTGGCTCATAGCCCGTTGACGGTACGTGAGATCTACGTGGGGAAGCTCCTCGCAAGCCTCATCCCCGGATACCTCGCCGGAATCGTTGGATTCGCCATGTACGCACTCGTCGTCAACGTCATCGTTGGCAGCCAGGTAGGTGGATGGTTCTTTCCAACGGCAGGATGGATACTGCTCGTCCTGTGGGTCATCCCGCCCTTCATCGCAATCGCGTTGTCGCTCATCCTGAGACTCTCCGCAAGCGTTCGCTCGGCAGCGTCCGCCCACCAAGCCTCAAGCCTCGTGACACTGCCTGTGATCCTCATGAGCTACGGCGTTGCATCCGGATTGCTCTACTCCCCCGTCATCTCGGCTGCGGTTTCGGGCCTGGTCGCATGGATCATCGCTGCCATTCTTCTCGTCACCGGCGCCAAGTCAATCAAGCGTGAGCGCCTGCTCGGGGTTTCGGCCGACGCGTAGTCTTCAATCGAGCGCCAGTTCCATCAGCATCGTGGAGCGGTACCTGCCATCCTTGAAGCCTGCCTCTTCGAGAACACCGATTTCTCGGTAGCCGAGGTTTCGATGCATCACGATGGATGGGTCGTTCGGCAGCGCGATGATCGCGTAGGCCCTGTGGAAGCCCTCGCTCCGCAGCGCATCGAGGAGCGCGGCATACAGCAGCGTGCCAACGCCTCGACCAACCGACCCCGAAGCAAGGACAACAGTGGTCTCCACTGATGACCGATATGCCCTCTTCGGTTGCCACTGGCCTGCCCATGACGCGCCGATGACCTCGCCACGATCGCACGCAACGAGCACCGGATATCCGTCAGCAACCCGTGACTCAAACCAGTCGAGGCGCTTCTCGACGCTCCACGCCTCGAGATCGAACGAGACATGGGAGTCGACGATGTACTCGTTGTAGATCGAGTTCATGTCGGGTACGTCGGCTTCGATCGCTCGACGAATCACGACATCGCTCATGCCTCAGCCGTGGTCCTTCTGCGACGGCGCGACCTGCCGCCTCCTCCCGTTGGAGGTTCCCACTTGAAGAACCGGATAGCGAGCAGAACCGAAACGACACCCCACAGGACCATGTACGCGAGAGAGACCCAGTCCCATCCACCGCCAACGGTCTGTGGGTTGAACGCCGCGACGAAGGGTTCGACAAAATGCTTCAGGGGGAAGAAATTTGCGACGGCGTCGAGCCACGCAGGGGAATCCTCCGACGGCACTATGAAGACGCCCGAGAAGAAGGCAAGGGGTAGAAGCGTCGCATTTGCGACGGCCGTTGCAGACTCGCCGCTCGAAACGACTGCAGCGACGAGCAGACCGAGCGCCGCGAACGACGCAACGCCGATGACGAACGTCACGATTGCTGATAGCAGCGTCGCTGCGTAGATCTGAACACCGTAGAACGCGACGCCGATCGCCATCATGATCAGAACGGCGATTGTTGCGATCAAGATCGCCGAGATGATCTTGCCTCCCATGTACACCGCAGCGGGCAGAGGCGTCCCACGCACGCGTTTGAGGATTCCCTGATCCCGCTGATACGCCGTTGTGACTGCAAGGTTCGTGTAGGTCGCGGACACGGCTGCGAATACAGCCATGGACGGGGCGTAGTACTGAGCGGTCGTGATGCCCAGATAGTCGATCTCCTGGTTTCCGAACATCAATGAGAACACGACGAAGATCATGAGCGGGAAGAACAAAGTGAAGAACGCAGCCATCGGGTTGCGGAAGAAGATTCGGTTCTGGTACTGCGTCTGACCAAGGAGGAGGGAGAAGCTCGAAGGGTGGTCAGACATCGGCTTTCTCCCCCGTGAGTTCGAGGTAGACGTCCTCAAGAGAGGGACGGCTCACGCTGAGCCCCGAAAGTTCCACACCGTGGTCGATGGCCCAACCTGTGATCCGATAGAGATCCCTCGTCGGATTCGCAGAGCGAACCGTTACAAGACCGTTCTCAGAGACTGACACATCGTCCGACGGCATGCCGTCGATGGACTGGGCGTTCAACTGGAAAGTGATGATCGTTGTTGCTGTCTCTCTCCCACCGAGTGTGTCAGGAGTGCCCTCTGCGACGATCTTGCCCCTGGCTATCACCGCGACTCGGTCTGCGAGATGCTGGGCTTCGTCCATGTAATGGGTCGTCAGAAGAACCGTCTTCCCGAGCGAGGTGAGGTTCTTGACAATCGACCATGCCTGACGTCGTGCCGAGGGATCGAACCCTGTCGTCGGTTCGTCGAGGAAGATGAGCTCAGGGTCACCGACGATGCCAAGAGCCAGTTCAAGTCTCCGCCGTTGTCCGCCCGAAAGCGTCTTGATCCGCGAGTCTGTCTTCTCCTGGAGCCCGACGAGCTCTATGAGCTCGCCTGTCCGACGTCTGTTCGGGTACATCGAGCCGTACAGATCGATCGCCTCTTTGACCGTGAGTTGCTCCTCGACGGCGGTCTGTTGCAGCACGATGCCAATGCGCTCCCTGTATGCCCGCCCTGCCTTTTCCGGGTCATATCCCAGTACCGATACGGATCCATATGTCCTGGAGCGATAACCCTCGAGGATCTCGACCGCCGTGGATTTCCCGGCGCCGTTTGGCCCAAGCAACGCGAACACCTCACCGGACGATACGGAAAGATCGATCCCGTCAACGGCTTTGACATCGCCGTAGTGCTTCACGAGTCCTTTGACTTCGATCACAGACATGCCGCCATTCCACCACATACCAGGTCCGTACGGGCCGCGAACCCGTCCCGCCTCCGTTGTCCGACATCGGGTGTCTGGTATCTGGCTTCTGACATCTGTTGCTCGAAACAGACCCGAAACAGGTTCGTACGGAACCCGTAACAGCTGGGTAACGAGGGCGCAACAGGCGTGCCGTACGTTCTTGTCATCAGCCAGAGAGCTGTGGTCGACTCGGAGGACGCATGAAACAGAGACCGATACGGAGACTCATCATGGTGGCTGGTGCGGCCGTGTCACTTGTCGTGGGCCCCCTTGCGACCGGTGCGACGGCACAGGAGATATCCGTCGCCGAGGTGGCATCAGCGATAGACAGCGTCTGGCTGGTGGTGGCCGCGATACTCGTGATGTTCATGCAGGCCGGCTTCGCACTCGTTGAGGCCGGATTCACCCGTGCAAAGAACGCAGGCAACATCATCATGAAGAACGTGATGGACTTCTCGGTGGGAAGCATCACGTATTGGGCATTCGGATTCGCCCTTGCATACGGTGGATCGAGCCTCGGTGGCTTCTTTGCCTACGGTGATGTGTTCTTCTTCGATGATCCGTCGAGGGCAGGCGAGTGGTTCTTCCAGGTGGTGTTCGCAGCCACCGCAGCGACGATCATCTCCGGTGCGGTTGCCGGTCGTGTGAAATTCACGTCGTATCTCATCTACACACCGTTCGTCACCGGGATCATCTATCCGGTCGCCACCCACTGGGTGTGGGGTGGTGGCTGGCTGGCTGAGATCGGATTCTTCGACTTCGCCGGCTCAGGTGTGGTCCATCTGCTCGGTGGCGCCGCGGCCCTCGCCGGCGTCCTCGTCGTCGGACCTCGTATAGGCAAGTACGACGATACTGGGATGGCCAGATCGATCCCGGGACACTCGGTCACGCTCGGTGCGCTCGGTGTATTCATCCTGTGGTTCGGCTGGTACGGCTTCAACGCAGGGTCGACGCTCGCAGCGGTTGGCCAGGACATCGCCACACCGGTGGTGACCACCACGCTCGCAGCATCCGCAGGCGCCCTTGGTGCAATGGCCACGGCGTGGATCATCACAGGGAAACCAGACGTCGGCTTCACTCTCAACGGTGTCCTCGCCGGGTTGGTCGGAGTCACGGCCGGAACCGCCAGTCTCTCGTTCGCAGCATCGGTGCTCACCGGTCTCGTTGCAGGTGTGATCATGGTGTTCTCCGTCCGAGCCCTCGAGAAGGCAGGCATCGACGATCCGGTTGGTGCGATCTCGGTTCACGGCGCTGCAGGTCTG
>JAZFUH010000032.1:0-2901 GCA_036447125.1 Acidimicrobiia bacterium
ATGATCAATACCCACCGTTCGATGAGCCGATCCCGGTCGACAAGATGAAGATGATCACAAACGGGATGCGCATAAACGACAACGACATCCCCGACATCACCTTTGGAACCGATGCCGAAACCGCGATCGGTCGGTACGTGGCCTCATTGGGACCCTCGACAGATGACACAGGTTGGCAGGTGTCAACGAACGGATTCGGAGTCTGTGCAGGCGAACTCGAGCGGATCATCTTTTTTGGGACATACGCTGCGATATTGACGAAGCAGGGTGGACAGGAGATCTACAGCGGGTATCGCCAGGACCTCGTATTCGGAGATGCGACACATCAGGCTTTCGGCATCGAGACGCTCAGCGGCCTCAGTCTCGGCGACACCGTTGGGGACCTCAAGGAGATCTACAAGGGTGAGACGGTGTCCTTCGCCATCGATCCGAAGCTTGACGACGTGTACGTCATCGAGGGGTCCACATCGGGGAACCTGCTCCTGTGGGGTCCTGTCGAGGGTGACAGCGACACCGACAGGGTCGTCGGGATCTACGCACCGGACATCTGTAACCGCTGACGAGAGCCTGGATTCATGAGACCGGGTACACTCGGCGCCATGAAGCCAAGCTACATCACAGCCCTTGTTGTGGGAGCCCTGACGGGCGTCGTCCTTGCACTCTCACTCATGCTCTACGTCGGCGCGACAGGTGGTGTCCCATCGGTCGATGCCGTCATCGAGGGCACACGCGTCGTGCCCGTGTTCGCAACTCCTGCGTCGGCACTCTGGATCATTGTGATTCTGACAAGTGCAGTTGGCGGGCTGGTCGTCGCAACGGCGACAAAGGCCGTTTCGAGGGCCATTGATCCTGAGGCGGATTCTGCATCGCTCGCGGTGATCGCCCCACTCGGCATGGTGATCGCTGCCGTGATCGCTATGGCGGTTTTCCCTCTCGGCGCTGTCGTGCTGGGGAGCATCCAGGACGGGACGGTCACATTGGGTGTCGTGGAGATGGTTGGCCTTGCGGCAGTCACCGGACTTGTTGCCGGTGGGTTCATCGCATGGCTCTCATACATCCTTGCCAGGCCACCCGTGCCCGAGGTGGACACCTTGATCCACATGGACTTGGTTGACCGGTCGGCGTAGAGACGACAGTTCAACACGACGAGCGGATCTACATTCTGACTTCTGACTTCTGACTTCAGTCGCCGGTGTGGGAGTCGCCCGCGTGAGTCACGTCATCGGCGACGAGCTCGCCATTGGGGCCTTTGTGATAGATGACCCGAACGGGTTCGCCTGACACGACGTGGTCGCGGAGATGCGAAGCCGGGGAGCCCATGACGGTCATGCCGTCAACCGGCGTGAACTTGTGGCTGTCACCAGCAGTGTCGAGCACGACGAAGCTCTCGATTGCCGTCAGATCGCCGGTCACCTCCGTGACGATGCCGACGACATCGCCTTCACTCCCTGGAAGTCCCGAGCATGCTGAAACACCGATCGCAACAGCCGCGACGGCCATGAGCGTCCGGACGATTCTCAACATCGGGGACTGCCACCTACTCATCCAGGAGATCTTCAACTTCGCCCTCGCCGAGGACTCCATCGAATCGGCCGATCACGACTCCTCGTTCGTCGATGACGAACACCCACGGCTCGGACGGCAGCCCGAAAGCAACGACGGCAGGGGCAAGATGGTCGACATCAGGGGCGAAACCGGGATCGTTGAACCCTTCGTAGACCTCTATGTGGAGAAAATCAACACTCGGATACCGAGCTGCCATCGCCTTGGTCTGCTCGAGCATCGGACCACACGCTGCTGACGTGCAGAACGCTGGTGTTGCGAAGATGACAACGGACTTTCTGCCATTCGTGAGCGCCGTATCAAGTGAGACTTGGTACATGGTCGTAAGTGGATCGTTGTCTGTCGTGAGATCCTCGAGAGGCGTGGCTGGGATCGTTGGAGTTCCGATCAGGGGCGCGACCTCGCCGATCGCCGTCGATCTCGGTCTCGCCTGGATGTCCACGAGAAACGGATCCGTGGGTTCGCCGGTGGAGATGGTGAAGTCGATCTGCCAGATCCCCGGCCTGTCGAATGGAATGCTCACGAGATATAGACCGATTGCGTCAGGAACGACCCATGTGAAGGTCGCCTCGCCTACAAATTCGGTGTCGGGTGAGTCAAGAGGGGATGCTACGACACTGACGGCTTCGTCGGGTCCGCCCCTGCGAGTTCCATCCACTTCGTGAACCGCAAAGAGCAATCGATTATCCCCCACCGCCGGATCAGATGATGCCCTGATGCCGATCAGCGGATCCTTTTCGGAACCAGACGAGCAAGCAGCAGCGATCAAAGCCATAGCAGCGACGAGAAAGAGGATGCGGCGCATGCCGATAACGTAATACGCGCCAGGTGATACGAATCACGTTCCCTTGATCACTCAGGGACCTTGATCTCCGGACGATCCGACATCGAACGAATCAAGAATGTCTCGGAGAGCATCGAACAGCTCGCTCAATGCCCAGAACAGCACGAAGATCATGAGAACCAGAACCGCGGCGGTGAGGAACCCTCTCAGCCAGCCGATCCAACTTCTGTCACCGCTCGTGAGCGCCGACCACACGTCTGAGATCAATCCACCATCGGATGTCTGGGCTGCCCGCGTCTCAGGGCCTGGCTGGGCGCTGAGCGGTGCGGCGCCGCCAACCACGGGTTGCTCGACGGTCGAGGTTCGCTGTTGCCGGACCTCGCCCATCTCCCCACCGGCATCATGAGAGCCCACAGAGATCACCTTCCGGGCGTCGAGGTCCACCCGATCTATCTCGAGGATCGCTTCGAGCTTCGAGAGCACTGTGGCTGCAGGAGCAACTTCGCCGCGCTCCCAGCGTCTCACGGACGAGGATGAACGCCCCACAGCCGAAG